>OMTA01000018.1 GCA_900313895.1 uncultured Eubacteriales bacterium
AAAAGGCTGGGATCTGATCCTGGTCGCCCGACGTGAGGATCGGTTAAAAGAACTCAAAGAAGAATTCAGCGCGGTCAATGTCCGCACCATCGTGACGGATGTCGGCGATGCCGCCTGTTGTCGCGAGCTGTACGAGATGACCAAGGATGACGGCGTAGACTTTTTGATCAATAACGCCGGCTTCGGATTGGCGGGAGAATTCACTGCGACCGATCTTGATACCGAGCTGAACATGATCGACGTCAATATCCGCGCCCTGCATATCCTGACCAAGCTGTTCCTGCGTGATTTTGTCGCACGTGACAGCGGCTATATCCTCAACGTCGCGTCCTCCGCGGGCTTTATGCCGGGGCCGCTGCTCTCGACCTACTACGCCAGCAAGAACTATGTCCTGCGCCTGAGTGAAGCGATCTATGAGGAGCTGCGGCATAAAAACAGCCGCGTCAAGATATCGGCGCTGTGTCCCGGCCCCGTAAATACCGAGTTCAATAAGGTGGCGCGGGTCAAGTTCGCCGTGAACGGGATATCCTCCGAGGACTGCGCGAGGATCGCTGTTGACGGCGCCTTGAAGGGCAAGCTCGTCATCATCCCGTCGTTTCCGATCAAAGCAGGACTGTTCTTCCGCCGATTTGCCGGCGAAAAATTCCTGTTGAAATTAGCCTACAACTTCCAGAGAAGAAAAAACGAGTAACAAAAAACCGCTGTGTTCGTCACAGCGGTTTTGCTTATCTATGATCAATATACCGTCATCAAAGGATTCAGGCTGCTTTTCTGCGCCTCTGCTTCTTCGATGTACTTTGTCGCGCGGAAGCATCCTTTGACGACGCTGTCCTGCGGATCCTTGGCGACATGGATCTTGATGCCCGTCTGCTTTTCGAGCAGCTCCTTCATGCCGTAGAGCTTGCTCAGTCCGCCGGTCAGGGTAATGCCGTCGCTGTGGATATCCGCGAGAAGCTCGGGCGGCGTATCCTCCAGTGTATCGACGATGGTGTCGATGATGTTGCGGGCGATATCCTTGACAGCGGATAGGATCTCCTCAGAGGTGACCTCAAGCGCGCGCGGCAGACCGCGGACGGCGTCTCTGCCTTTGACGCGAAAGCGCCTCTCCTCCGGGAAAGGGATCACGCAGGCGATCGCTTCCTTGCAGGATTTCGCCATCGCTTTGCCGATGACCAGATTATGCTTTTTGCGAATGTACTTGATGATCTCGTCATCCATCGCGTTGCCGGCTTGCTTGAGCGTTTTGGAAACGGAAACGCCGCCGAGACTCATCACCGCCGCGTCGATGGTTCCCGCTCCGAGATCGACGACCATCACGCCGTGCGGGCTCATGATATCCAGCCCTGTTCCGAATGCCGCAGCCTTAGCTGCTTCGATCAGCAGAACGCGCCGCACGCCGAAGCTCGAGATCGCGCCGACAACAGCGCGCTTTTCCACCTCGGTGATCTCGCCGGGAATACAGGCGACCACGCGCGGCATGACGACGCGGCTGGTGCAAACCTCGCCGAGAAAGATATTGACCATCTCCTCGACCAGACCCGATTCGGCGATCACGCCGCCCTCCAGCGGAAAAACGACCTTGATCTTTGCCGATGTTCTTCCGAGCATCCGGTACGCGTCGTTTCCGTACGCGAGTATCTCATTATCTTCCGTATTATACGCGATGACAGAAGGCTCGTCGATCGCGTTTTCTTCGGGACTGACTCTGACGCGCGAGTTCGCGGTACCTAAGTCCAGCGCTATATCCATATCCGTTCTCCTTATTGTTCTTTGTGATCGCAAAGCCCTTTGGCTGAGCGATCTCGACCGATTTCTATTATACCGTCGAAAAATCGACTTTTCAAGTGTTATATTATGGCTTTATCGGGCAGGTGATGACTTGCGTTTGCGATCGTCGCGCAGCAGATAAGACGCGGCTTTGAGCGGGTGATCGTTTTACAGCAGGTCGTCAGCGTGATGCCGGTGGTAACGATGTCATCGATGATGAGGATGCTTTTGTCCTTGATCAGCTCTTTATCGCTCACCTTAAATGCGCCCTTCAAATTCGTCTTTCTTTGGGCGTATTTCAAGCGTTGTTGTTTCTTTGTATGCTTGACCTTATCGAGCGTTTTGACGCATGGGATATCAAGCAGCTTCGATAACGCTTTCGCCAAACGCTCAGCCTGATTATATTTGCGTTTCTTCTGATCGATCTTGTGCATCGGTACATAGGTGATCAGATCGAAACGATCATCGCCGTACATGGTTCTTATATCTCCCGCCATGATCGCCGCGACCTGCGGGATGTATTGAACGCGGTCATGGTATTTGATCCTCAGGATCATCCGTCGGATACGTCCGCCGTAAAAGAACGATGAAACACACCGAAAGCCTCCCACGCCTCGCATGACGGGCTTTTGCACCTCGTCCAGCTTTTCCAGACAACGATCACAGGCGATCGCTTCGCTTTTGATAAAGGCGTCGCAGTAGGGGCATTTTTCGGGATAGATCAGGCAGAATAGCTTATAAAAGGGGTTCATGATTTTCGTACCAGAAAGGCTCTCAGCCCGCTGAATCTCAGCTGACGGCGGTTGTTGTCTACCATATATCTCAGCGCTTTTTCATCGCCGACGATGATCAGCATCTTTTTTGCGCGCGTCACGGCAGTGTATAGCAGATTGCGGTACATCAGCTGAGGCGCGCCTCTGAACATCGGCATCACGACGCAGTCGAACTCGTTGCCCTGACTTTTGTGTACGGTACAGGCGTAGGCGAGCTCTAACTCGGAGACGCTGTCGCTGTCATAGGTCGCGACTTTATCATCAAAACGCACTTTATACTGCTTAGCCGCCGTGTTGACCTCCACCATCACGCCGATATCGCCGTTGAAAACGCCCTCGCCGATCTCACCGTCGTCGCGCGTCCAAAGAATGTTATAGTTGTTCTTGGACTGCATGACCTTGTCGCCCTCGCCGATGGTATAGTAGCCGACCTTGACCGCCCTTGCGGGTTTAGGATTGACAAGGCTTTGCAGTCGATTGTTCAGCTCATAAGTCCCGAGCATGGTTTTCTTGGTGGGGGACAGTACCTGAATGTTATCGAGCATATTGTAGCCATAGGTGTTTTTGAGCCGACGGTTGCACAGATCGCCGATCGTGTAGGCGATGTCTTCGTAGGTCGGAGAATACATGAAAAAGAAGTCGTTATCGCGCCTTTTGATATCCGGCATCGCGCCGCTGATGATCTTGTGCGCGTTCATGACGATCAGGCTCTGCATGGATTGGCGAAAGATCTCGGTCAAGGTGACGACAGGGATGATTCCGGACGCGATCAGATCGTGTAGGACATTTCCCGCGCCGACGGACGGAAGTTGGTTGGAGTCGCCGACCAGTATCAGGCGGCAGGAGAGAGGCAGCGCGCGCATAACGGATTCGAGTAGCTGAGAATCCACCATGCTGACCTCGTCGATGATCAGCGCGTCACAGCTGAGCAAATTGCGTTCGTTGCGCTTGAACGCGGGCTTGTCCTCGATATCATAACTGACCTCGAGTAACCGGTGGATGGTTTTCGCCTCTTCACCGGTGACCGCGGTCATCCGCTGGGCAGCTCTGCCGGTCGGCGCGCAAAGGGCAACCTTCTGACCGCTTTCCTTGAGCAATCGGATGATCGCGTTGAGCGTCGTTGTTTTTCCGGTACCCGGCCCGCCGGTCAGGATCAAGAGTCCTGTTGTCAACGCGTCGTGAATGGCTTTCTTTTGCAACTCGGCGTATTCGATACGGTCGTTCTTTTCGATGCGCGCGATCTTCTCGTCCGCGCCGTCGATGACCATCGCAGGATAACGCAGGAGCATCTTGATCCGCGCCGCGATATAGTTTTCACAGTCATAGAGCGACGGCAGAAAGATGTAGTCCGCGCCGTCGATAGTGTCCTCGACCAGCGAGCTGTCGTCGATCATTTCCTTCAAGGCGGCTTCGCATACCTCCTGCTCTACCTCCAGTAGCTGCGCCGTGGTCGGCAAGAGCTTGTCCGCAGGCAGACAGGTGTGACCGTTGAGCCGATTGTGGCTGAGAACGTGCGCCAATGCCGCTCTGACCCTGACGCGCGCGTCCTTCGGCTGATCGTGCGAGAGCGCGATCATATCGGCGGTATCAAAGCTGATGCCCAGTCCCTCTTCACAGAGGACATACGGATTCTCTTCGATCATCGGGATCGCGTTGTTTCCAAGCCGCTTCCAGATCTTGACCGCCGCGCCGGGTGAGATCGAGTAGTTCGCGAGATAGATCATCAGCTCGCGGATACCGATCATTCTTTTCAACTGCTCGCTGATCTCCTGCGCTTTATTGAGTGAGATCCCCTTGAGCTTCGCGACCCTTTCCGGTTCGTTTTCCAAAACGGCAAGGGTATCCGAGCCGAATTCCAACACCAGCCTTCGAGCAGTGGCGGGGCCGATCCCCTTGACCGCGCCGCTTGACAGGTATTTCAGGATGCCGTCCATATTCTCCGGCATCGCGCGCTCAAAGGCTTGTACCGCGAATTGCTCGCCGTAGGAGGGATGATTTTTAAAAACACCGAACAGCTTGACGGTCTCGCCGACATTGACAAGCGGCATGACCCCTGTCGCGGTGATCATGCTCTCTTCTCCGGCAAGCTCCATAACGGTATATCCGTTCTCTTCGTTGCGATATATAATTGTTTCGACCGATCCGGTCAGTTCGTAAAGCTGTTCGTTTTCGCTCATGTTGTTCCTTTAGTCAATATAGATCCTTGTATTATTCTTTCCGACGCCGAGCATGATCTCAGCCAGTCCCATTCCCGAGAATCGCGAGAACATCCCCAGCGTGATTTTGTCGCCGAGCAGAATGACCTCGTCGCTTGATTTGACGTCCCGATCGACCTTGATACACATCATGTTCATCCCGATCTCTCCGACGACAGGATAGAACCTGCCGTTTATCTCAACGACTCTGCCGTGGTCGTGATGACCGATACCGTTGTTATAGCCGACAGGCAGGACGGCGATCCTCATATCCTCATCCGCGGTATACGCCGCGCCGTAGCCGATATGCTCGCCTTTATTGACGTCCTTTAGCTGTAAAATACGGCATTTCATCGTCATCGCGGGCGTCAGCTCCAGCTCGACGTCCCGAATCACTTCACTGAGGTGGTATTTTTTATGATAGTATTCGTCACGCATCGCGCGAAGTCTGTCCTTCACGCCGTGACCGTAGGAGTCGGGGGAGATATTGTAGCCGTACATCATCAGCCCCATCCGCGTCGCGGTCGCGATATCGGGCTTTTTGTGTGCCATCAGCGCGATACCGCTGCCCAGATGTACCAGAGGGATCTTTGAGAGATCCAAAAGCGACGTCAGCTCGCGAAACTTTGCCTGCTGGGCGTCATAATACGGATCAAAGATCCCCGCGGTCGCGTAATGCTGATAAACGCCCTCCAGCGTGTAGGGGGAGCTTTCGATCATATCCGCCGCCTCTTTGATCTCCTGCTTGTCCTTGAAGCCGAGGCGGTTAAATCCCGAGTCGATCTGGATATGCAGCTTGAACGGATAGTCGCATTTGCAATCCAAAAACACCTTCAGATACTCCATATCGGGGATGGCGAGCGTCAGCTTTAATGCAGCCGCTTCCGCCAATCTGTCGATCGCGACAGGCTCGAGACAGAGCAGGGGAGCCTCGGTGTTTTCTTTACGAAAATCCGCCGCTTCCTCCGTGGAGGATACGCCGAAATAGCGGATGCCGTTATCGTACAGCGCGTTGATGATCCCGTAACCGTGACCGTAGGCGTCGCCCTTGACGATGCCGATAAAGGTACCGTATTCCGGATATTTCGCGACGATATTGCGCGCGTTTTGCGCCATAATGGATCGATTGATTTCAACATAGGTATCAGCCATAGGGTCCTCCTGTTTACCGTGGATCATAATTTATCTATATTATCATACCATCATTCCACCAAACCTTTCTGCCGTATTAGAATTTTTGAAGAATAATGTGCGTTTTTCTCAGCGGTATTGAATTTCGACAATAAATCATGTATAATAAGCTCTGTTGAATGAAAAAATGTAGGGAAGACCTGCTACTCCTGAATCATAAGGATATAAAAACTATGAAACGATTTTTCACGATTTTGATATGTAAACTGCTGCGCTTTGTCGGCAAGCTGA
Source organism: uncultured Eubacteriales bacterium (assembly GCA_900313895.1). Classification (GTDB taxonomy): domain Bacteria; phylum Bacillota; class Clostridia; order Oscillospirales; family Acutalibacteraceae; genus Ruminococcoides. The sequence continues at coordinate 6,158 of OMTA01000018.1, forward strand.
TCGGCAAGGGAAGCAGTATGCCCGGCCAGATCGCTTTGAAGATCTGCCCCGATATTTTGAAGCGCGTCACTCTGCCGCAGTATATCATCGCGATCACCGGCAGCAACGGAAAGACTTCCACCGTAGAGATGATCGCCCATATCCTGACGAAGAACGGCAAGACCGTCGCGTGGAACCGCGAAGGCTCCAACCAGATCGAGGGTGTGACTACGATGGTGCTCTCGAACGCGACTTTATCCGGAAAGGTCAAGGCGGATATCCTGCTGATCGAGAGCGACGAGCGTTACGCCAAAAAGACGTTCAGCTATATCGACGCGACCGATTATGTCATCACGAATCTCTACCGCGACCAGCTCACCCGCAACGGTCATCCCGAGTTTGTTTTTGACGCGATCGCCGACAGCATCCACGATAACACCCGGCTGATCCTCAACGCCGACGATCCGCTGGTATCCACCTTCGGCAACAACAGAGAGAATGTCGTATGGTTTGGCGCGGACGAGCTGACAAGCGACGAAAAAGAGCTTCACAGCGTTTATAACGACGGCGCGTATTGTCCTGTCTGCAAAGCGCCGATGACCTACACCACCCATCACTATAACCATATCGGGCACTATGCCTGCACCTCCTGCGGTTATCATCGCCATGATACCGATTATACTGTTACCGCGGTCGATCTCAAAGAAGGTTGGCTCGAGCTGGACGGCAAATATCGCGTTTCTCTCGCGCTGAAATCCTTATATAACATCTATAATATCCTCGCCGCGTACACTGTCGCGCGTTTGGTCGGTATCGACGGCAAAGCGATCGCCGACGATATGAACGACTATGTGCTGAAAAACGGCAGAGTCATCAACTTCAAGCTCGGCTCTCGTCAAGGCACGTTGTTGACCTCAAAGCACGAGAACAGTATCTCCTATGACCACTCCATCCGTGTTGCCTGCGCTTGCGACGAAGGCGCCGATGTGTTGATCATCGTTGACGCGGTCAGCCGCAAGTATTTTACAAGCGACGTATCGTGGTTGTGGGATATCGACTTTGAGATGCTCGATAATGACAATATCCATGAGATCGTTTTAGCGGGCGCGTATGTCAACGACCTTGCTTCCCGATTCAGTTATACGAATATTCCTCAAAAGAAAATTAAACTCTTTGAGGATATCTCCGAAGCGGCGGATCACCTGAATTCCGACCGCAAGGAATATATCTACGCGATCACCTGCTTCTCCGATAAAGAAAAGTTCCTGAGTAAGGTCGAGGAGGTCTGAGATGAAGCTATTACATTTGTATCACGACATCATGAACCTCTACGGCGACTACGCCAATATCCTCGCCCTCGAAAGAATGCTCAAAGACAACGGAGCAGAGGTCGTGATCGATCGTCGCACTCTCGGCGATCAGATCGATCTCGGCGCCTATGATTTCATCTTTATCGGATCGGGCACGGAGAAAAATCAAAAGGTCGTCCTTGCTGATCTTATGAAGTATAAGGATCAGCTTGCCGATTATATCGCGTCCGGAAAAGTCCTTCTGATGACCGGCAACTCCTTTGAGATGCTCGGCAAAACCATCACTGACGGTTACGGCAAAGCCTATGACGGCTTAGCGCTCTACGACTTTACCGTTACCGAGGAACGCGGAAAGCGCTATACCTCCGATATCATCGCCGATTCCATCGCCTGCGATCAGCCGCTGGTCGGATTCATCAACAAGTCGAGCATGATCCACGGTATTAAAACCCCGATGAACACCGTGACCTTCGGTTTCGGAAATAACGCCGATGAAATGACCGAGGGTATCACCGATCACCATTTCTACGGTACCCATATCACCGGGCCTGTCCTGCAGAAAAACCCGCATTTTCTTTCAAAGATCGCCGCGCTGTTGCTGGGCAAAAAGCCCGATGACAGTTCCTTCACATACGAGAAAAAAGGCTACGATAACACCCTGAAAAAGCTATCGGAGCGCATGAAATAATACCATCCCAAAAACAGAAACGGAGTGACCGTTATGGCAATGTCCGCCGGCAGATGGCTGCTGAACAAATTCAAGGATATCAACCACGACCGCTTGAATAAGCACATCGATATCATCCAAAAGAATACCGGAAAAAGCCGCTTTTATATCCGCATGAGCATGATGTGGAATTTCCTTACCCGCGGCACCGGCTACACGGATTATTTCCGCTGCAATTTTATCGAGCTGAGCAATAAGGAGAAGGATACCTTCGCCACCGCGAAGAAATTCTACAAATTGCTCGCGTATCTCAACGATGAAGAATACCTCGTCGTGCTCAACGACAAGCTGATCTTCAACGAGCTGTTCAAAAAATATCTGAAGCGCGATTTCATCAACCTGCGCGTATCCACCGCAGATGATCTCAAGCAATTCCTCGAGGGCAAGACCACTGTTTTCGCGAAAGAGACCCACGGCGAGGGCGGCCACGGTATCACCAAACTGAAGGTTGCCGATATCAAGGACGTCGACGCGCTCTATAAAGAACTGATCGAAAAGGATCAGCTCCTTGTCGAGGACGCGATCATCCAGCACGAGGATCTCAACGCGATCAACCCCTATGTTGTCAATTCCTTCCGTATCATCACCCTGATGAAGGACGGCAAAGCGACCATGATCGCCAACGCGCTGCGCATCAATCAGGATGACGCCGAGGTCATCGGCTGTACCAACGACCTGTATTTCAGCATCGGCGCCGACGGCAGGATTGACAGCAACGTCGTCGATGACTACGGTGATGTCTACGATACCCATCCCATGACCGGCATGAAGTTCAAGGACGTCACTATCCACGGCGTCAAAGAGGCGTTCGATATGTGCGTCGAAGCGCACAAGCGCATCCCGCAGGTTCGCTACATCGGCTGGGACGTCGCCTTTTCCGTCAACGGCCCTGTTCTGGTGGAGGGCAACGAATATCCCGGCTACGGACTTGTCCAGCATTTCAAGCTCAAGGATAAGCGCACCGGCCACTTCAAAGAGATCGCCGATGTACTCGGCGACGAGTTTGATCAAATCAAGTTATGATACAAAAGCTCCTGTCTTACGGCAGGAGCTCTTTTCATATTTCCGAGTATTCGTTGACGATCTCGATCTGCGGATATTGAACGGACATTTTTTCACATATCGCCCGCGCAGGATCATTCTCGTCACAGACACAGACGATCCGACAGTCCCGCGATGCTTCCGTCATCATCGCGGCGCTTCTGATCCGCGCCTCCGCGTTATCCTCATCGACATACGGTACCAGCAGAATGAAGCCCTCCGTATGACTGCACAGATGCGCTTTGACAAGTCCTCCGATAAATGCCGCTAAACCGATCACCGCAAAAAATACCACAATAAAAATAACTGCTATGTACATCGTTTTCACCTCACCTTATACTATTATCATTTTGCCGATCGGTGCATAACGGATGACGATCGACCGATACTATCAGTGACGGAATACCGTCAAATCGAATAAGAGGTGAATCATGATGTTTAACGAAGGCCCCGCAAACTACCATATCCATTGTACCGTCAAGGATTGCAAGTATCACAAGGGCGACGAAAACTACTGCTCGCTGGATACCATCAACGTCGCGACCCATGAGAGCAATCCGACCGACGTCAAATGTGTGGACTGCCGCAGCTTCGAGTGCAAGCGTCACGGCATCTTCGGCTGATCCGCATGGTGTGAGCGACCTGCTCTCACAAAGCCAAAAGCCCCTTTACGGGGGCTTTTCCTTTTGCACCAAAACGCTCGCTTTACATAGTATACAATGTGAATGAACTGAGGTGAGCCTATGAAAACAGCCATTATCGGCGGCGATAAACGGATGCTATACGCGGCAAAAGCATTTTATGACAGCGGCGCGGATGTCGCGATCGCGGGCTTTGACGATCTGCAAAGCCTGTGCGATATTCGGGTCATGCCCGTCAAAGACGCGCTCGACTGGGCGGATTGTTCCGTTTTGCCGATCAGACCTTTGGCAGATCACTGCTTGAACTGTCCGTACTCCGCCGAGAAGTACCATATCGAACGATTTGCGGTCGATAACGGCGCTAAGCCGATCTTTTGCGGAAACGCTAAAAGTCTGTCCCCGTATCTCCATGCGCCGCTGTATGATTACGCCGCTCGCGAGGACTTCGCGATCAAAAACGCCGTCCTGACCGCAGAGGGCGCGATCGATTTGCTCTTTCGCTGTTATGAAGATTCCGTTTACGGTGCGAAGATACTGATCCTCGGCTACGGCAGGATCGGAAAGGTTCTTGCAAGGGAACTGACCGCCCTCGGCGCGGACGTTACCGTCGCGGCGCGAAAGCTCTGTGATCAGATATGGATCCAAAATGCGGGAATGAAAGCGATAGATTATTCTTTCAAAGAATTATACGATTATTCCGTTATCATCAATACCGTCCCCGCTAAGATCATCAACGCCACTGTTATCGATACCTTACGCGATGATGTGTTCGTCATAGACCTCGCTTCAAAGCCCGGCGGAGTGGATTTTGAGCGGGCGCGAGAGCGTGACCTTACCTGCATCCACGCGCTCGGCTTGCCCGGCAAAATTGCTCCCAAAGCCGCGGGAAGAATCATCAAAGAAACGATTATCCATATGATAAAGGAGGAAAACGGTGGAAAAGAAAACTCTGGGCTATGCGATGACCGGCTCCTTTTGCACCTTTGAAAAAAGCATCACCGAGATGGCGCGCCTGAAATCGATGGGCTATTCGCTTTTGCCGATCATGAGCGACAACGCGTATTCCACTTCGACCCGCTTCGGCAAAGCGCGTGATATCGTTGACCGTGTCGAGAACATCTGCGAAAAAAGCGTGATCCACACGATCCCCGGCGCCGAGCCGATCGGTCCGAAGTCGATGTGCGATCTGCTCCTTGTCGCGCCGTGTACCGGCAACACACTGTCGAAGATCGCCCTCGGTATCACCGATACGCCCGTCACCATGGCGGTCAAATCCCAGCTTCGCATCGGCGCGCCGGTACTTCTGGCGGTCGCATCCAACGACGCCCTCGGCGCCTCCGGTGAAAATATCGCGAAGCTGATGAATCGCAAGAATATCTATTTTGTCCCGATGCGGCAGGACGATCCTGTCGGAAAACCGAACTCTCTGGTTGCGGATTTCGGGCTGATCCCCGATAGCATTGAAAAAGCGCTCAAACATGAGCAGCCGCAGCCGGTTTATCAATAAATCATGGTAGGGGAGGAGCTTTATGCCACTGCAGCTCCTCCCGCACCTTTTCCCGGTAATCTATTGAAATCATCTTCCGCTTATGCTATAATAGCATTTTGAAAGGAGATGAGTTCATGAAGTATTGCAAAATCTGTAAATCCATCTTCAAAGACAGCGATGAACGCTGTCCCGAATGCGGCAAAAAGCTGAATCCGATCACCGATCTCAACGAGCCTGTCCGCCTTTGTATCGTCGGCGGAACCGAGCGCGCCATGCTGTGCGGGCTTCTCGACGACGCCAAGATCCCGTATCTTGAAAACAACACCTATCCGCAGGGACTCGCCAACGATATCGTGACCGGCTATGACGTCAAGCTGTCCAACATCAATCTGACAGTACCTTTCTCCGCACTCCCTGAGGCGAGCGAGCTGCTCAATTCGGTCGAGACCGTGAAGAACCCTGTCGAGCCGATGATGGACGACGTCAACGCGAACATCACGCGTCTTAAAAACGGA
>OMTA01000068.1 GCA_900313895.1 uncultured Eubacteriales bacterium
TCAGACCATTCCTTCTCATTCTACAGCTTAGGCATTGAAAAGGAAAACAGACACGGCTGGCTACCGTGTCCATTACCTTAATTTATATTGTAGGAGGTGCTGTATGAAAAAGGTATATAAAAGACTGCCGATGATCGTGTTTTTGCTGTTTATCGGCGTGATGTTCGTGCTGTTTTTCGCGCTGCCGAAAAAGGAATACAGCTCCTCTGAGAAGCGTTATCTGGCGCAGGCGCCGCAGTTCGATGAGAAAAAGCTGTTCTCCGGCGACTTTCGCGATGACGCGGAGAAGTATATCGAGGATCATACCGCGGGCAGGGATCTTTGGGTCGGACTTGCGGCTTACTATAACCTTTCGCTGGGCAATAACGGCGCTAAGGGCGTTTATAACGGCAGGGACGGTTATCTCATCAACGATCCCGAGGAGATGACGGATCTTGCGCGTAACGCGGGCTTCATCGAGGAATTCGCGAATCATATGCAGACGAGGCTGAATGTGCCGACGACTGTTATGGTTGCGCCCTCGACGGGATATATCTGCGAGGACAAGCTGCCCGCCGTGCATAAGGAATATCACGATAACGAGGCGTTTACGGAGCTTCAAAATACATTTCAGGCGGCGAAATTCGTCGATATCCGCGAGGATCTCAAGGCGGCGTATCAGAACGGCGAGCAGGTGTTCTACCGCACCGATCACCACTGGACGACCTTCGGCGCGTATACCGCCTATCGGGCGCTCGGCAAGCCGCTCGGCATTGTGCCGAACGATGAGAGTATCTATGAAAAGACAGCCTATCAGGGCTTTTACGGTACGACCTATTCGACATCCGGATTCTGGATGACAGCGCCGGATGAGATCGAGGTCTGGGATAATCCCGATAACGAGATCAAGGTCACCATCGATGACGGTGAAGTCATCAAAAACGACGATATGTTCTTTGACAGTCATCTGGACGAGGATGACAAGTATCCTGTTTTTCTCGACGGTAACCACTCCTACACCGTGATCGAGAATCAAAAGTCCGAATCGAAGGAAACGCTGATGGTCGTCAAGGACAGCTTTGCTCATTCGCTGGTGCCGTTCCTCGCCGATCACTATCGGAAGATCATCATGGTGGATATGCGCTATTACGCGATGCCGCTGCAGCCGATCATCGAGAAAGAGGCGGTCGATCGGGTGTTGTTCGTCTATTCGCTGGATAACCTGGCGACGGATGTGAATATCGGGTTTATTGAGTAAAGCCGGCGAGGAACGTCCCTACGGTAAGGTGGATATGCTTCGCTTACAAACGACATCTGTCGGAAAGGTTACGGGAGGACACAGCAGTGGCGCTAAGCCAATCGCAGACACAAGGTCTGCTCTTGGAGCGCTGTTGCATGGGTGCTGTTAGCCAAATCACCCCTCCCCTACGGATTCTATCCAACGTTCCTGCAAATCAATTCCTAATTTCTCATTTAACACCCCCTACGAGATCAGGTGATTTTTATGTTAAAACAATATCTGGAGGCCGGCAGGATCGTCGGCACACACGGGATCCGCGGCGAGATGCGCGTTGAATGCTGGTGCAATACGCCCTCATTTCTCTCAAAATTCAAGACGCTGTATCTGGACGAGGGCAAAAAGGCAATTTCCGTGAGCTGTCGTCCGCATAAAAATATCGCTTTGGTGACGGTCAAGGGCGTTGATTCGATCGAAAAGGCGGATCTGTATAAAGGGAAGATCCTTTATATCGACCGCAAGGACGCGCGTCTGGAAAAAGGCGAGCATTTTGTGCAGGATATCATCGGGCTGAAGGTCGTTGACGTCGATTCCGAGAAGGTCTACGGCGTGGTGAACGACGTTCTCAAAACCGGCAGCAACGATGTTTATGAGATGCGCGGGGAGGATCGGAAGCTGTACTACATCCCTGTCATTCCGGATATCATCGATCGGCTGGATTTTGAAGCGGAGGCGGTGTATATCCGTCCGATGAAAGGATTGTTCGATGATGAGGATTGATATCATCACGCTGTTTGACGAGATGTGCGAGAGCGTTCTCTCGGAGAGCATCATCGGCAGGGCGCGCAAAAAAGGCGCCATCGATATCCGCTGTCATCAGCTCAGAGATTTTGCCTTTGACAAGCACAGGAGGGTGGACGATACCACCTACGGCGGCGGGATGGGGATGCTCATGATGGCGGAACCGATCGCGCTGTGCTTTGAGCATATCACAGAGGAGCTTGAGGAAAAGCCGCATTTCATCTATATGTCGCCCAAGGGTCAGACGCTGACGCAGAAAAAGCTCAAGGAGCTTAGCAAATATGAGAATATCTGCATTTTGTGCGGACACTATGAGGGCGTGGATCAGCGGGTGCTGGACAGATACGTCGATGAGGAGATCAGCATCGGCGACTATGTGCTGACCGGCGGCGAGCTGCCCGCGCTGGTGCTGGCGGACTCGCTGGCGCGCTTGCAGAAGGGCGTTCTCTCGGATGACGAATGCTTTGAGCTGGAGAGCCATTATGACGGGCTGTTGGAGTATCCGCAATATACGAAGCCGCAGATCTGGAGGGGAGAGGAGATCCCCGAGGTGCTGTTCAGCGGGCATCACGCGAACATCGAAAAATGGCGACGTGAGCAGAGTATCATCGAGACTGCGAAAAAGCGACCCGATATGATCAAAACCGCCGATCTGAGTGAAAAAGAACGAAAGCTCGCGGACGGGATCCTCTTTGGCGATAACGCACAAAAGGACGAAGAATCGCCCGAATAAGGTCGCAATACAGGGCATTTCTCCCTTTTGCTTGTACGGACCAACCAAAGATTTATCCACACGTTCGTGATTTTGCACAATAAAAAAGTTGTTTGAAATTCGACAGTTATATATCGAAACAAAAATCATTTTGACTAGTTGACCAACCGCGTTTTCGAGGATATAATAAGAAAGCAACTTAAAAATCAACCAAAATATTCTGTAGAGAAAAAGAGGGTATTCATATGTACGTTAAGGAAGTTTTAGTTCAGAACAAAGCGGGTCTGCACGCCCGTCCGGCTACTTTCTTTATTCAGAAAGCGAATGAGTACAAGTCATCCATCTGGGTAGAGAAGGATGAGAGAAAAGTCAACGCGAAATCTTTGCTGGGCGTTCTGTCGCTGGGTATCATCGGCGGCACCAACGTCAAGATCTTTGCTGACGGCCCCGACGAGACCGATGCGGTAGAGGGTCTTGTTGAACTGATCAACACCGGTTTTGCGGAATAATCCCGGAATGTAGATGCAGGCGGACGAAATGTCCGCCTTTTTTTACTTTACAGAAAACGAGCAGTTTCCTGTAAAGTAAAAAAAGATTTATAGTGCCCGCCCAGTAGCGCACTGGATGTGCGCACGGGCGATGGCAATACGAAAATTGCGTGCCGAAAGCACGATTTTCTTGTTTTGCATTTATCGGGAAAAGATTGCTTTTTCAATGCGATTGTTGATTGTATCTATCATATGAATCTGTTATAATAATAGTGAGTATGGCGCCTGCGGCGCTCGTGGGTTGTCGTGCAACCGAGTTCGGGGCGATAGAGGGAGGAGCAAGCCCCTCCCCTACGGTAAACGTCTGATTTGCTTCGCAGGTGAGAGGGATTTGGAGGAAATGATGGCAATTGACGGTTGACAATGGACAATTGATAATTGCGGGAAAGCCTGACGGCTTTTGAATTGATAGGGCGTATATTGATCCGGTAGGTTGATTTGCTTCGCAGGTGAGAGGGATTTGGAGGAAATGATGTCAATTGACGGTTGACAATTGACAATTGACAATTGCGGGAAAGCCTGACGGCTTTTGGATTGATAGGGCGTATATTGATCCGGTAGGTTGATTTGCTTCGCAGGTGAGAAGGATTTGGAGGATAGGCTGCGGACGATCAATGATCGTCCCTACAACATTGGTCGATAGTTGGTAGTTATTAGTTATTAGTTAGTATAGTGCCTGCGGCGCTATAGGGAGCGCAGGGTGCTCGCGGGTCGTCGGACACGCGTGTCGGCGCCGTACCCAACAATAATTCCTCATTCCTAATTCCTAATTCCTCATTATTACAGCGTGTATCGATTGATTGAAAGGCGGTGATTGGATGAATCCGAAGATGAAGGAGCTGCGGCAGAAAGCGATGGCGCTGCCGCTGCAGCCGGGTGTTTATATCATGAAGAACGCCGCGGGTGAGATCATTTATATCGGCAAGGCGAAAAAACTGAAAAACCGCGTCAGTCAGTACTTCGGCTCTCAGAACAATCACACCGAAAAGGTCAGGCGGATGGTGGATAATGTCGATGACTTTGAGTACATCATCACCGACTCGGAGTTTGAGTGTCTGATCCTGGAATGTTCGCTGATCAAGCAGCATACGCCGAAGTATAACATCCTTTTGAAGGATGACAAGGGCTACAGCTATATCCGCGTGACGGACGAGCCGTATCGCAGGCTCAGCTATGTTCTGCAAAAGGCGGATGACGGCGCGAGATATATCGGGCCGTATAAATCGAGCTACTATGTCAAATCCTCTGTGGAGGAGGCAAATAAGATCTTCGGGCTGCCGACCTGCAACCGCCGTTTTCCGGAGGATTTCGGCAAGCAGCGTCCGTGTCTGAACTTCCATATCAAACAATGCTGCGCGCCGTGTACGGGTCGCGTCAAGCTCGCCGATTATAACGAGCGGGTGGACGCGGCGCTGGAATTTCTCTCCGGCGACAGCGCGGGCACGATGCGGCTTTTACAGGAGAGGATGGCTGCTGCCGCGGAGGCGCTTGACTTTGAGCGTGCGGCGCGGTATCGCGATCAGATCGCCGCGATGAAAAAGATGCGTGACAAGCAGAAGGTCGTGGATATCCATATCGACGAGCTGGATGTGATCGCGGTGGTGAAAGAGGGCGCAAAGGGTTCGGCGACGGTTCTGCGCTTTGCCGACAGCCGCCTGTATGACACCGAAAACTTTTTATTTGACGATATCGATGATGAGCAGGATTTTCGCTCACAGTTTATCCTGCGCTACTATACATTACGAAATGAGATCCCCGCGCATATCGCGCTGGACGGCGGGATCGAGGATGCGGAGACCACCGAACAATGGCTCACGGAGAAAAAGGGTAAGCGGGTCTATCTGACCGTTCCGCAGAGGGGTGTGCAGAAAAATCTTGTTGAGATGTGCCGCAAGAACGCGTTTGAGGCGCTCGGGCAACAGCGCGGGGTCACCGGTAAGCAGCTGAGCGTGCTGGAAGAGCTGCGCGCGCTGCTGGGGCTCGAGAATATCCCCGAATACATCGAGAGCTACGATATCAGTAACCTTGCGGGTCAGGATAACGTCGCGGGCATGGTCGTCTTTGAGAACGCGCGTCCGCTGAAATCCGCTTACCGCAAATTCAAGATCAAATCCTTTGTCGGTCAGGACGACTACGGTTCGATGGCGGAGGTTTTGACACGCCGTTTGGATGAATACAAAAAAGCGCGGGAAGAGGGGATCACTGCCGGCTTCGGCAGGCTGCCCGATCTGATCCTACTCGACGGCGGTAAGGGACAGGTCGGCGCGGTGCTGCCGGTCGTTGAGGCGTCGGGGCTTGAGATCCCCGTCTTCGGCATGGTCAAGGATGATCACCATCGCACCCGCGCGATCGTATCCGACAGCGGCGAGATCGCGATCCGTCCGAACCGCGCGGTCTTTACCTTTGTGACCAACATCCAGGACGAGGTGCATCGGTTCTCGATCGGCTTCAACCGTCAACAACGCAAAAAGGTGTTGGGCTCCAGTCTGGAGGAGATCCCGGGTATCGGCAAAAAGCGCGCGAAGGAATTGCTGCGGTTTTTCCGCACGATCCGCAATATATCGGGCGCTTCTTTGGAAGAGCTTGAACAGGCTCCGGGGATGACCCATCCCGCTGCGATCAATGTTTACAATTATTTTCATGGGAAATAGGCTCCCTTATAACTATGGACAGAACTCATAATAAATATATCTTGGATTTAGCTAAAGAACTGCGTAATAATATGACGAAAGAAGAACGTCACCTATGGTTTGATTTTCTGAAGCTATATCACAAGCAATATAACATCATATTTCTCAGGCAAAAAATCATTGGCAGTTATATTGTTGATTTCTATTGTCCTAAAGCTAAGCTGGTGATCGAACTGGACGGCTCTCAGCATTACGAGGAAAAAGCAGAGAAGTATGATAATGAAAGAACAATCTATTTAAATCAACACGGAATTGAAGTATTAAGGTACTCAAACTTGGATATTCTCACCCGATTTTCAGATGTATGCCGCGATATCGAATATCATGTCGATGAGCGTATCAAAGCATTTGAAGAATAAGGTGGCCGCCTTTGGCGGCGATACTGCAATTCCTCAGTCGCCATAGGGCGACAGCTCCCTTTACCAAAGGGAGCCTTTGGAAAGGAGGAACAATATGCGCGTTATCACCGGCTCTGCGCGCGGCAGGGCGTTGGAGACCTTGAAGGGGGACGACATCGTTCGTCCGACCACCGACAAGGTCAAGGAAGCGATATTCTCCGCGATACAATTTGAAATCGAGGGGCGCGACTTTATCGATGTGTTCGCCGGCTCCGGACAGATGGGGATCGAGGCGCTGTCGCGCGGCGCGAAAAGCGCGACGTTCCTCGACAGCTCCAAGAAAGCCGCGGCGGTCATCGAGCGCAATCTGAAGGTTACAAACCTGCAACAATTTGCGACAATTATCACCGCGAACTCTGTGAATTACCTGCAGTCGACCGACCGTATGTACGACATCGCCTTCCTGGATCCGCCCTATAACCGCGGGATTTTGCAGGAAATCATGCCTATAATTGCACAAAGAATGAAAAAAACAGGGGTCATTATTTGTGAAAGTGCATTAAATGATAAAATATTACAAAAATATTACAAATTTACTCTTGACAGAGAGCGTACCTATGGTAAAATAAAGGTAAGCACATATCGTCATGAGGACTTTATATAGCAGTTTCCTGAACTATATATAGTGGTCTTTGGACGGATAGGGGGCCTATATGGGAAAAACCGTGATTTGCCCCGGCAGCTTTGATCCCGTTACCTTCGGCCATATCGATATTATCACCCGCGCGGCGAGTATGTTTGATCATGTGATCGTCGGCGTGTTTGTCAATATGGCGAAAAAACCGGACTTTGATATCGATGAAAGGATCGGCTTTTTGAAGAGAACGGTCGGGCATTTGCCCAATGTGGAGATTGTCGGGTTTGACGGCTTGCTTGCCGAATGCGCAAAAGAATGCGGCGCGTCGGCGGTTGTCAGAGGACTTCGAGCGGTTTCTGACTTTGAATATGAATTTCAGATGGCACTGACCAATCGAAAGCTGAATCCCGATCTGGATACGGTTTTTCTTGCGAGTGACGCGCAGTATACCTACCTGAGCTCGTCCATTGTCAAGAACGTCGCTTCTTTCGGCGGCGATATCCGAAATTTTGTGCCCGAGTGCATTTATGACGAGATTTTTGAGAGATTAAACAGGAAAGGAAAACACTAAAATGAGAGTTGACGATTTGATTTCAGAGTTACAGGATTTAGTAGCAGATTCCAAAACCCTTCCGCTGTCCGGCGGTAAGGTCATTGTAGACGCTGAGAAGATCTATGATATCCTCGACGAGATCCAGGATACCCTCCCCGCTGAGGTCAGACAGGCGAAGAACATCGTTGCTGATCGCGGTCAGATCATCTCGGAAGCGAAAAAAGAAGCGGACGATATCATCCGCGCTGCAGAAGAGCGCAAGAAGCAGCTGATCGATCAGAGTGAGGTCATGCGTGAGGCGAAGGCGGAATCCACCGAGCTGATCAACGCGGCGAAGGCGAAGTCCGCTGAGATCCGCAAGGCTGCCAACGACTATGTCGACAATATCATGAAGCGCACCGACGACGCGATCACCGCTCAGCTGACTGAGCTGAGAAAGACACGCCAGAACCTGCGTATCACCAAAAAAGCATAATAGTGTAGAAAAATTGCCGCGGCTTGATTCGAGCCGCGGCTTTTAGTTTGAAGATGATTTGCAGAAGAGATTGCGGTGAATTAGGAATGAGGAATGTGGAAGTGTGATCGTAGGGAGGGAGAGAGGTGCTGTCCCATACGGTCAGGTTGGATATGCTTCGCGGAGAGGGATTATCCACCTCATCCGACCGATTCAAAAGTGAATCGCCCACCCTTTTCCTTGCAGGAACGGCAACCCTTTTGTCCGCTTTGCGGACATTTCCCCTGACAGGGGAATTTCCTCAAGGGGAAGGCTTTGACGGACGATCAATGAGACTCCCCTGCTAGGGAAGATGGGCGAAGCCCAGAGGGGTGGGCCGTCTCCGGCGAGGAACGTCCCTACGGTGGAACCGCAACGTTTGTTGTAGGGACGGTCATTGACCGTCCGTTGAGGTTGATATAACAGCTAGGTTTTCGGGTCGTCGGACACACGTGTC
>OMTA01000251.1 GCA_900313895.1 uncultured Eubacteriales bacterium
TGCGCCAGTACGGTGCCCTCGAACGCCTTGCGGTTGACAAAATCCATGGTCTTGCCGGTCAGGAAGTTCAGACCGTCGAGATTCTCGGGATCGTTGCCGATCACAACCTCGCGCTGTACCTTATCAAAGAGAACAACGGTCTCGAAGAGGGTGCGGCTGCCGTCCTGGATATACTGACCCATGGAATGCAGGTCGGTCGAGAAGATAACAGACGTCGGGAAAATACCCGTTTGATTCTTACCCTCGGACTCGCCGTAGAGCTGCTTGAACCATTCGTTCATCATGACGAACGCGGGCTCATAGCTGACAAGGATCTCGATCTCTTTTCCCTTGCGGTATAAGAGGTTACGGATCGCGGCGTATTTATAGCAGTCGTTGGAGTTGAGATCGGGATCTGCAAACGCATCCTGAGCAGCCTTGGCGCCGGCCATCAACGCGTCGATATCCGCGCCGGAAACGGCGATCGGAAGCAGACCGACAGCAGTCAGAACAGAGTAGCGGCCGCCGACGTCATCCGGAACAACAAAGGTCTCGTAGCCTTCGCGGTCGGCAAGCGCTTTTAGCGTGCCGCGCGACTTATCGGTGGTGCAGAAGATATGATCCTTCGCGCCGTCTTTGCCGTACTTTTTCTCGAGCAGCTCACGGAATACACGGAACGCGATCGCGGGCTCGGTGGTGGTGCCGGACTTGGATATCATGTTGATGGAGATCTCCTTGCCCTCGCAGATCTCGAGCAGCTCCGCAAGTGCGTTAGAGCTGATGGAATTTCCGATGTAATAGATCTTGGGGGTGTCCTTGCAAAGATCGTTATAGTTAGGAGACTTGAGGAAATCGATCGCAGCACGAGCGCCGAGGTAAGAACCGCCGATACCGATGACGACAAAGATCTCGCAGTTAGACTGGATCTTCTTCGCCGCCGCTTTGATACGGGCAAACTCTTCTTTGTCATAGTCTGTGGGCAGATTCAGCCAGCCGATGAAGTCGTTTCCCAGACCGGTACCGGAATGGAGCGCTTCATGAGCCGCTTTGACCGCGGGCGCGATACCGATGTATTCATCAGCGCCCAAAAAACCCTGCAGATGTTTATCACTTAATTTAGTAGGCATATAATCCTCCTTATACTTCCTGAGAAGAATTTTAGACACTTCTTCTCATAATCGTAATAGCATTATACTATATTTTCGGCTTCTTTGCAACAGCATTTGTCAGTTTTTTGTTAACAAATCCAAAATTTTGTTACCCTATTAATATGGTGGCACAAGATATAGAGATCCAAAATAATAATTTATAATTTGATCAGTGCTTTCCAGATCAGTGAAAAGACAGATGAAAAGGTCTTTTGCTCGACGTCGTCGGCGGCGAGGATATCAAAGGAAGCGACTTCTTTGTCATTCAAGGTGAACGAGATCGTGCCGACCTTATCCCCTTTTGTCACCGGCGCCGGGACGCTTTCCTCGATGGTAACGGTACGCTTAACTTTGTCCTTCTCCCCTTTCGGCAGGGTCAGGGACGCGGAATCGTCACAGACGACCTCTACCTCATCCTCCATGCCGCCCTCCACGGTGACGGGATAAAGATCCTCCGAAAGACTGAGATCGACGGTCTCGAAATTCGCAAAGCCGAAGTCGAGCAGAGTCGCGGCGTCCTTGAAACGTGCGGTACCACTGTCTGCGCCGAGGACAACGCCGATCAGGCTGACGCCGTTTCGCTCGGCGGTCGCGGTGATACAGGAGCCGGCGTCGCCGGTCGTACCCGTTTTCAGTCCTGTGATGCCTTTGTAAGTACGCAACAATTTATTGGTGTTGACGATCTGGGTCTCGCCGCCGCGCAAGCTGTCGAGCCATATCGAGGTGTAGTCAAATATCTTTTTATGTCGGATCAATTCCCGCGACATCAACGCGACGTCGTAGGCGGAGGTGATGTGTCCCTCCTCATCCAGACCGTTGCAGTTTTTGAATACGGTATCCTTCATTCCGAGATCCTTTGCCTTTTGATTCATTGCGGCAACAAAATCTTCCTCGGTACCGCTGACAAACTCTGCAAGCGCGACTGCCGCGTCGTTCGCGGATGCGACTGCGGTCGCTTTGATCATATCATCGACGGACATTTGTTCGCCCTCCTCCAGCCAGATATCCGAGCCTCCCATTGAGGCGGCGTGCGCGGAGGCAGTCACCACGTCGTCAAGATGGATCTTCTCACTGTCGAGCGCTTCCATAACCAGTAGCAAGGTCATGACCTTTGTGATCGAAGCACAGGGGCGCTGCTCATGCGCGTTTTTCTCAAAAAGAATTTTGCCTGACTTTGCGTCCATCAATACAGCAGCGGGTGATGTGATATCATCCTCACTAAGAGCTGTGGCGTTCAGACAGGTAGAAAACAGCAACGACATGGATAACAGGATTGCAAAAAAGCGTTTTTGCCATAAGTGTTTTGTCATAAAAAAGCACCTCTTTCAATCATAGATATGAAAGAGGCGCATGGTTTATGAGTTATGCAATTGATTCGATCAGGCAGACAGCCGTCGCGGAGACGCCCTCGAGACGACCGGTAAAGCCGAGCTTTTCCTCGGTGGTCGCCTTGACGCTGAC
>OMTA01000036.1 GCA_900313895.1 uncultured Eubacteriales bacterium
GTCGATGCCCATTTCGATCATGTAGGGTACCAGAGTCTTTGCGTAAGAATCTGAGTGATGCATAATGAGCTGGACACCATGATCGTGCCCACCAGCGTGGCGACGGGCCTTCTCAAGCTGCCGGAGTTTCAGAACCCCATGGCGGGGATGAACTTCCAGGGCAGCGGCAAGATGATCACGCCTCTGGGCGCGAACCTCATCCACACCACCGCTGTCAGCGGCAGTAATGTCATCGGTCTTGACAAGAACTGCGCGCTGGAGATGGTCGTAGCGGGCGACGTTGTGACCGACTATGACAAGCTCATCGATCGTCAGCTGGAGCGCGCGACTATCAGCTCCATCGCGGGCTTTGCGAAGATCTTTACCGGCGCTTCCAAAAAGCTGAGCTACTAAGGGAGGCGTGGCACTATGAGCTTGAACGAGATCATCGACCGCTTCACTCTGGTGTCGGGTTATGAGAGAAAAGAGATCTCCCGGTATCTTTCGATCATCATCGACTGTAAGGATTTCTTTGAAGAGCGCATCAAACGCGAGCTGACAAAGAGCGAGCGCCGTCGCGCGGTACACGCCTGCGCGGTGTATGCCTACTACCGCATCAGTCGCCTCGGACGCGATACGGGCGTCAGCAATTTTAAGGCGGGCGATGTTCAGCTGGTGATGGATGACGAGAGCAGCAGCCTCGCCGAAAAGCTCTGGAAAGAGGAAAAATCCGCGATCGCCGATATCGTGATGATCGACGACGGCTTTTCGTTCAGGGCGGTGAGCGTATGAATGTATCATCGACCTTCAAAAGGGTGCTTGATCGATACGGAAATACCGTGGTGATCCGCGCGAAGGGCAGGACAGAGGTCACAAAAGCCTTTGTCCAGCCGCTTCGGCGGCGACATCGCCTGTATATCAACGACAAGGTCATCCCTGCGGGATATTTCGATAATGCCTACAAGCTGTATATCGGTGACAGAAGGCATCGTTTTACTTACGGCGACGGTACGGTAATCACCTGTATGGGCGAGCAGTACACGGTTGTGACCGGCGAGGAATTCATCGTCGGCGATGACGAGGTCTATGTCTGGGCGATCCTTTCTCCGAAAAAAGAATGTAAGGAGGATGACTATGACGTCATTGATTGATAATAATATAGA
This sequence comes from uncultured Eubacteriales bacterium, assembly GCA_900313895.1. Classification (GTDB taxonomy): domain Bacteria; phylum Bacillota; class Clostridia; order Oscillospirales; family Acutalibacteraceae; genus Ruminococcoides. The sequence continues at coordinate 1,143 of OMTA01000036.1, forward strand.
CGAGCTGATCAAGCGTGTGCGGCGGCGTACCGCGGTATCGGATATGGTATTCGTGACGGCGTATCCTCCGAGAGAACTGCCGAATCCCTTTGACAAGTATACCGTTACCGTTGACAATACCGGGGTCAGACAGTCACAGGTTTTTATCGGCGACACGATCGGCAGCGGCTTGAAGGGGCGGCTGTATGAGATCGGTCTGACGATGAGAGTTTACGCGCCCCGCGATACATCCGCCGCGGCGCTGCTCAGGATGAGCGCCCAACTGTTTGACGCGGTCGAATGCTGTGATGATGACAACGCGATCACGGATATGGAGATGGGCGAGGTCAAATACGACACGACCTCCCGCACGATCTGTCGCGACCTGCGGCTTGTTTTGAGCTATATCCTGACGGGGAGGGTGCGGCATGAATGAATTTCGGATCACCCGCAGCCGGGATATCGAGCTGTATATCGGTGAGGAACAGCTCTTCGGCGTGACGGATTTTCAGTCAAAGGCAACCTATGAGAGCTATCCGATCCGAGAGTATCTCAGCGGGGAGGCGTTCGCAATCGTCAACGGCAGGATGACCTATGAGATCAAAATGAGCGTGCTGTCGCTGTTCAATTTCGATGTGATCGATGAGAGCGGCTTTTGCCTCAGTGTCGTTGACGGTGAAATCATCTATGTGTACGAGGGCTGTATCATCACCGGTATCGAACGCAGGATCAACGCAGGCAAGAACGTTGTCGATCTCTTTTCGATAACGGCAAAAAGCATGAGAAAGCAGGTGGCGGAAAATGCGGGATGAGTATATGGAGTATGAGGAGCGCGACCTTGACGAGGAAGCATTCGCGTTTATGGAGCGCGACGCGCGCAGATACAGCAAGGCGTTCAGCGAGGAAGAGGAGGCGAAGCACATATGAAGAATGTGTCGATGCGGTTTTGCGGGTATACCTTTCATCATAATCCCGCGACGCTCAGGATCGGGAACACGGGCAATATCCGCGAGCTGATCTCGCCGACGTGTGAGCCGCAGAGCGCGCATCTCGGCAGAAAGCCGGTTCGGATCACCGGTGAGGGCGAGCTGTACGGCGCGGATTGTATCGCCCAGTTTGAGGTGCTGCAGAAGCTGTTTTATCAGGGAAGAAAGGGACTGCTCTCGTTGCCCGGGATGCCCGCGGTCTACGCCTATCTCAAGGAGCTTGAGATGATCGCGCAGCCGAAGGAAAACGTGTTGGGATATCGCTTTACGTTCATCGAGGCGATCGCGACCCCGCAAAGCGCGGAACAGCCCGAATTCTATGAAACGATCGTCGCTAATGAGTCGCTCTGGGATATCGGCTATCGGTATGGTGTGCCGGTCGATACGCTCATCCGCCTGAATCCGCAGATCAAATATATCGACGCGCTCGATGACGGAGAAAGGGTGAGGTTATGCTGAGGTTTTTTCTGACGGATATCGACGGGATCACCCATACGCTGACCCGTCCTTTATCGCTGACGATCCGCATGGATGAGAGCATCCCCGCGGATGACTGCTATGTCGTCTTCCCGTATGAGGCGAAGGGCGAGCTGAAGGATATCAGGATCATGGATGACGACGAATTGGTATTTGTCGGGATCGTGGATGAGCAGGAACACTTCATCCATGAGAAGGGACGCTTCCTGAGAATCTCGGCGCGCTCGCTCGCGGCGCGGCTGCTCGATAATGAGGCGATGCCCGAATGCTATAACCATCCCTCCGCAAAGCTGATCTATGAGCGCCACGTCGCGCCGTTCGGTATCAAGAGGACGGAGGATGACGACGCGGTCTATTACGGCGAACAGCAGGTCAATAAGGGGATGTCACAGTGGACGGTGCTCAAGAATTTTTGCGTCGCGTGCTATTCCGCGATCCCCAGGATCGGCGCCGACGGCGTGCTGTGGATGAAAGGCGTCGCGGATAGGGGATCGGTCTGCTTTTCGGATGAGGGCGACGGCGTTGTCTATACCGAGATCAGCGAGAAGATCAAGCGATGTGAAGAGATCTCGCGCGTCAACATCAAGGTCAACGACGACGGCTATCTGTATCAGATGGATCATACCGACGCGATCCGCCGCGGGATCCGCCGGGAGCGGTATCTCAACGCGGTTCTCGCTTCGACGCCGATGACCTGCGCGGATACGATGATCCAAAACGGCAGGAACGCCTCTTATGCCGTCAGGCTGAGATGTCCCGGGATGCTGACGGCAAGGATGGGCTGTGAGGCTGTTGTGAAAAACAGGCTGCTGGGTAACATCGGCGGACTGTATGTCAGCAGTGTGAGCTATCATATGGATCAGAACGGCGGGACATCGACGATCACGCTCAAAAGGAGGAATAACGGATGTGGATCTCAAGATATGTGACGGAGAACTCGTTTTCAAAGGACAGCGCGTCGGTCGGCGTTGTACGCGCGTCCGGTAAAGATAAGGTGACCGTCAGCGCGACAAACGAGCATCTCGCTTTACCGGTCGCGCTGCCGTACGGGATCGCCTATACGCCGCCGCAGGGAACGCAGTCGGTGGTACTGCCGACCGAGGCGGGGAATGTCTGTATCGGCGTTCTGGGCGGCGCGAGCGATGATTTGAAGCCCGGCGAGCTGATGCTCTATTCTACCGGCGGCGCGTCCATCGTGCTGAAAAACGACGGGCGCGTCCTGATCAACGGAAAGGCGGTGGAGTGATGGACGTCAGGATCACAGACGGCGACCTCGCTCTGCTTCCGAACGGCGATTACGAAAGGATCGGCGGGATCGACGAGGCTGTCCAGCGCGTCAGGATGGTCGTCCTGACCAACCGCGGCGAGTTTATCTACAACCGCTCTCTCGGCGTGGACTACGACGCGTTTTCTTCGATAGAAGAGGACGCTGTCGGCAGGCTCGATATGCTCATCAAAGAGGCGGCGGCAGATATCGGCGGCGTGCGAACGGAGGTCGTCGCGTTTGATAAGGAAACGATGACGATCGGCATCAGAGTAACATATAACGGCAGGTCAGCCGTAACGGAGGTGGATATTTCTGGAATCATATGAAGCCATTCTTGAAAGAATGAAGGAAAGCTACATCAACTATGCGGGCGCTATCCCCGGCGAGGAATCGGACGTTATGATACGTCTGAGGACGCTTGCCGCCGAGATCGTCAAGGAGCGCGCCTATGCGGAATACATCCTGCGTCAGATGTTTCCCTCGACCGCGACAGGTGAATATCTGGATCTGCACGCGGCACAGCGAGGGATCACCCGCAGACCCGCGACAAAAACAACGGGAACGGTCACCTTTTTTCCTGCGGACGAGGATCACGGGACGATCCTGATCCCTGCGGGAACGGTGCTTTGCGCGCATACCAATATGTGTCGCTTTGTGACCGATTCCGACGTGACGCTCGAAGAGGGCGAGGATCGCGTCAGAGCGCGTGTTACCGCGGCACAAGCGGGCGCGCGTTATAATGTCAAAGGCGGTACCGTGACCATGATGGTGACCCCGATCGCGGGTATCGCAAGCGTGTCGAACGGCACGCCCTTCAGCGGCGGAGCAGATACGGAGAGTGACGACGACCTTCGCGAACGTGTCCGCGACAGCTATGTACATATCTCTAACGGTACCAACGCCTCCTATTACAAGAGCATCGCGATGTCCGTTAGCGGAGTTGCCTCCGCGTCGGTCGTCGGATGCGGCAGAGGCGCGGGAACGGTCGATGTTTACGTTATCGGCGAAAATGGGATGTCGCTCTCAACGGATCAGATGGCACAGGTTCAGGCGCTGCTGACAGAGGGCAGAGAGCTGAATGTTGACGTCAGGGCGTGCGAGCCTGACACGATCGAGGTATCGCTCTATATCCGGTTAAAGATCAAGCCCGGCTATGACTTCGCTACTGTCTCAGAGGAGGTCAGACAGGCGGTCGTGTCCTTTATCGACAACCTCGGAATCGGCAGAGACCTCAAGCTCTCTGAGGTCGGCGAGGTCATCTATCACATCCGGGGCGTCGACGATTACCACTTCTTAAGGGAGTACGGTGGGGATTGTCCGGTCACGGATTTCCAGATCGTGTCTGCCGATAATATCATCTTGAGAGAGGGGTAGACCTGTGGTATTGCAGAGCATGAAAAGGGCGATGCTGCCGCTCGGGATCTACCGCAAAAACGCTGAGAACCTGACGAATGAGCTGAAGGTATACGCGGATGAGATCGAGCGGTTGTACACCGAGATCGACGCGCTCATCCCGGAGGGCTTTATCACGACGGCGACGGGGATCGGGTTGAAGGAATACGAGGAGCTGTTCGGCCCGGAACAGGATTCGCTGAGTCCGCAGACGCGCCGTGAGCGTTTGCTGGGTCGTATGAATCTCGGCGAGGGCGATTTCACTCCCGCGGGCATCCGCAAGGCGCTCGACAGCTTCGGACTGGAATACGCGATCTCCGAGTTTCCTACCCTCAACCGTCTGAATATCGTCGCTCAGACAGATTATTCAAAAGCGGAGCAGACCTTCATCAAAGAGGAGGTCGAGAAGATCGTCCCGGCGCATCTGGAGTTCCAGCTGGTGTTCAATACGCTGACATGGAGCGAGCTTGACGCGCGAGATAAGACCTTTGCGCAGCTTGACAGCGATGATCTCGAATGGGATCAGATCGACGCGCTTGACTAGCAGAAAGGAAGAATAATGGCATCCAGTAATTTTACAACGAATCTCGGATTGTGCGATTGGGCGGCGAACGACCGTCCGAAACGTGCGGATTTTGTATCGGACAACCATATTATTGATAATACGCTCGGCGGACATATCGCCGATACCGCCATGCACCTGACGGCTTCGGAAAAGCAGAAGGCGCTCTCGCCGTATACCACGATGATCTACGCGGGCACCGGCTTGGATAACCGATCGATTACCACGGACTTTGCGCCGAAGCTGGTGATGGTATATAAAAAGAACGCCGCTCCCACGGCGATCGAAAACGGCACGGCGGTCATCAACTCCGGCGCGGCGGCATACGGTCACGGCGGCAGCGGTGGCTTGAGCGTCAGCGCGACCGGCTTTGTGGTTCGCCAGCAGAGCACGGCGGAGGACGGTATGCGCTACAGCCTCAATGAAAGCGGTTGTCAGTATTTCGCGATCGTATTCCGATGATACGGCATAACAAAAGCCTCCCGGATTTACCGGGAGGCTTTAACTGTTGTATCAATCATTCGAGCATCGTCTTGGCTTTGTTCAAAAACAGCAGATAGAGAATTGCTTGGACAAGGCTGAGAACAGCGGCGATAAGGCTAATGATCGCGGAAACCTCGACGCTGATCAGAGCGACGATATGCGCAATCAGAAGCAGGGCGTAGATCACAATAAACAGCTTCAGGAGGGTGTCGCCTTTTTGATCGATTTCATGATCAGAGAGCTTGACCGCCAGGTTGCGGATGCCCCGGATGATGAATACGGTGACCGCAAGGTTGATCACGTCGGACGCGATCGAGGTAATTCCTTTTACCGTTGCGATCTTTCCGAAGACTGTGCTGACAACGGAAACAACAAGTCCCGCGATGACAAGGAAAAAGGCGGTTTTGAAAGCCGGTTCGTCGAGCGACGCTCTGTTGATGCCGATGATTTTGAAGATAAAGGCGACGATCAATGCGATGCTCGATCCAAGCATGATGATCATGACTATCCCAAGTCCAAACACGGCGTCATCGTATGACGCAGAGGCGCTCAACAATATGCTGATCGCGGCTACCAGCATGGCTGCCGCGCCGACAAGGTTCAGGATCTCGGAGATCCATATTTTTTTGACGCCCTCATAGGCGTTAGGAAACGCTTGTGTTTTCATGTCCTGTCAATTCCTTTCGGTGAGTTATCTCAGCTTGACGGCAGTGCCCCAGGCGAGGATCTCTGCCGCACCGTCCATGATAGAGGCACTGGAGAATCTGACGTTGACGATGGCGTCGGCGCCCATGCTCTGTGCCTGAGCGATCATTCTGCCGATAGCGATATCACGCGCCTCGGCAAGCATTTTGGTGTAGGAAACGACTTCGCCGCCGACAAGGTTTCTAAAGCCCGCGCCGATGTCCTTGAACGCATTTTTGGACTGGACGGTATTGCCCGATACCATGCCGAGGGTATCCATGGGTCTTCCTTCGATGGTGGGTGTGTTGACAACGATCATAATATGACTCCTTTTCAATTTGTTTTAACGATTCTATTATAGTGCAGATCGTTTTGAAACGCAAGGGTTTTTGCGCCTTAATCAAAAACGCCCCCGAAAGGAGGCGTTTGGTGATATGTTATTTGAAGCGGCGGGGGAGACGGATCTCGCCGGTGTCCGCTTTTGAGCCCTTGCGGGTCGCGGAGTAACCGTCGTCGTAATCATCCGCATAGCGTATGGTTCTGCCACTCTTACCGCTTTTGCCGCTCTTTGCCGGGGCGTCGATCTGATCGTCGGCATAGGCGCCAGCGGTTTGTTTGTTCTTTTTCTGGGTGATGGTAGCAACGATGAAATAGAGGATTCCGAGTACAGCCAGCGCAACCAGAACAACGCCGATATAAGGGATGTATCCCATATCGTCACCGATCTTGTTGTTTGCTTTCATCGAGGCAAAGCTGACGTCGCCGTCGGCGCTGCCGGAATTGAGCTTGACATCGCCGGAGCCCGGAACATCGAGGTTTTCCCATTTCTGCGCCTTGATAGATTTGTCTACCTTCGCGTCATAGAGGGTCGCGTCGATCTTGCCGGCGTTGCGGTCGTTATCGGAAGATGAGTTATAATCATAGTTCTGGGCGTCGCCGTAGTACAGCGGAGAGTCGTCGACATAAAGATTCTGGGAGGAATCAGAGTTATCGTTACTGTCATAGCTCTGGTTGTTATCATAGCCGGAATCGTTATAGCCGCTATCGTTGTTGTTGTCGGCATTGTTGTTCTCGTTGTAGTTATTGCCGTTGTCAGCAGCGTTATCGTTTGAACCGTCAGAAATGATCTCGTTATTGCCGCTGTTACCGCTGTTGCCGTTGTTGCCGCTGTTGCCGTTGTTACCGCTGTTGCCGCTGTCGTTACCACTGTTACCGCTGTTGCCGGAATCGTTGCCCGGATCTACGCCGGGATCAATGCCGGGATCGACGATCTCGCCGCCGTCCTCGATCGTGTTTTGATTGCCGCCCGCGCCTTGATCGGCAGAAGCGATCAGCGTGGTGCCGGCGATCAGGAACACAGCAGCCAGTATCAGAGTGACATAACGTAATGAGCGTTTCATTGAATCAACTCCGTTCAAAGATTAGGATGTGGTTGTCTTTTTCTCTTTTTCTTCAAACATCTCGGGCTTGTAGTCGTTGCAAGCGGAAGAAAGCTCCGCGTCGCCGTCCTCGATGATGCTCTTGAGGAGAGCGTCAAAGTCGTCGTCCTTCATCTCGTGAAGAAGACCGGACTGCTTGCTGTCGCCGTCCATGTACTCGGAGACGCTGTCCTTGATCGGGAGCTTATAGATCAGATAGATCGAGCGGGTGGTTGCGTCCTCGCCGATGATCTTGTAGATCGCTTCACCTTCTTTGAGCGCGAGGACTGTCTTGCTCAGCTCATCCTTAGTGTCCTTTTCGATCTTTGTGACCGACGGAGAAGCGGTAGCCTCAGCCTTGAAAGCCTTGTTGTATGCCGCAACGACATCATCCATGGACTTTCCGCCCTTGAGATCCTTTGCGTAGCCCTTGAAGGCTTCCTCATACTTCTTGACTTCCTTATCGCTGAGCGCCTTGCTCTCGGTCTCTTCGGTATCGTTACCGTCTGCGTCCTTCTTAGCCTCGGAGGTGTAGAGGGGCGCGGAGATGGTGGTGTAGGAATAGTAGTTCTCTGTGAAATACTTTTTGATCTCATCGTCCTTGACAGCCTTGGGACCGCCCTCGCCGTATTCCTTCTGGAAAGCCGCTTCCTTCATCAGGTTGAGGGAAGAGTTGCACAGCAGCCATGAATCAAAGCCGATGCCGTACTTTTCATAGGTTTTAGCGACTTCGGAGAGCTTCTGGTCGAGGGATTCGTCCAGCTGACCTGTCTGCTGGTTATAGATCGCGTAAGGGCTGATGGTCGAGATCATATCGTTCGGGCCGAGCTCGTCGATCGTCGCGCCGAGCTTGTTGAACTCGCGCATAGCGGCGATCGCCTGCTGGGTGTATTCCTTCGCCTTATCCTTGATCCAATCCTCAGCGATCGCGGTGTTTTTATCGTCGTCGGTGATCTCCATCTTCAGGAAAGACTTTTTACCGTCATATTTACCGGTCGCGCTGTCGTACTTATCCGACTGCTGCGCGTAGGACTGCGCCTCGCTGTACGCCTGCTGCAGATAGTAGATATATACGCCGATAGGCAGCTCGATATCATCCTTCTGGTAAGCATACGATTTTGAAATGGAGCAGGATGCCGCGCTGAGCGCTACAAGCAGCACCAGCACAACACAGAGGAGTTTCTTAAAATTTCTCATTTTGATTACCGTCCTTTGCTTGCTATATTGAAAAAAACGGCGCGTGACCATACTTCTTCAATATAGTATTATTTAACTCATATAATATACACCAAAAAACGCAATTTGTCTATATCTTGTGTAAAAAATTTATCAAATTCACAATTTGTTCGTTTTATTTTCTATAATAGAATAATAAAAAGTGGTAAAAAAATACAGGACGACGAGCGCCGTCCTGTAAGTTACAGAGAGAATATTTCTTTTAAAGAACTTAACGGCTTGGCGGATTTTTCCGTCCGCACCGCGATATACGGCTTTGCACCCGCTGAGAGCAGCGCCTTGCCTTTCATCCTGCCGATGATCTCGGCGACCTCCTCGCGGCGGATATCCGTCAGATACATCAGGATCGAGCTTTCGCTCTGGCGGATCTCATAGATGCCGATCGCCGCGGCTTTGTTGCGGATCAGGGCGATATCGATCAGTCCCATGACCGACGAGGGGATATCGCCGTAGCGGTCAACAAATTCGTCGATCACATCGCGCGCGTCCTCTTCGGATCGGATGTCCGCGATGCGACGGTAGGCGTCGCGCGCACCGCGTCGCCGAGGAGCTTGAGATACATATCATAGCCGACGTCCTCGAGGTGGCCGTGTTGTTCCGCACCGAGGATATTGCCCGCTCCGCGCAGCTCGAGGTCGCGCATCGCAATCTTGAAGCCCGATCCGAACTCTGTGAATTCGCGTATGGCAGTCAGACGTTTTTGTGAGATATCCGACAGCACCTTGCCGCCGTTGTAGGTGAAATAGGCGTAGGCTCTGCGGGCGGATCGACCGACGCGTCCGCGGATCTGGTGAAGCTGACTAAGTCCGAAGCGGTCGGCGTTTTCGATGATCAGGGTGTTGGCGTTGGGAAGATCGACGCCTGTTTCGATGATCGTCGTGCAGACGAGGACGTTGATCTCCTGGTTGAGCATTTTGCGCCAGACATCGGAAAGCTCCTGCTCGCTCATCTTGCCGTGACCGACGCCGATCTGCGCTTCCGGGACAGCCTCGCCGAGACGGAGGGCTTTGGCGGTGATCCCCTCGACGTTGTTGTAGAGGTAGAATACCTGACCGCCGCGCCTTAGCTCACGACGGATCGCTTCGTTGATGACGGCATTGTCATGCTCGAGAACATAGGTCTGGACGGGATGGCGATCCTGCGGCGCTTCTTCGATGACGGACATATCGCGGATACCGCTCATCGCCATGTTCAGCGTGCGCGGGATCGGCGTAGCGGAAAGGGTGAGCACATCGACATTCTCGCGCAGCTCCTTGAGATGCTCCTTCTGCGCGACGCCGAATCGCTGTTCTTCGTCGATGATCACAAGCCCCAGATCGCGGAACTTGACGTCCTTTTGTACCAACCGATGGGTACCGATGATCATATCGATCTCGCCGCGCCCGAGCTTTTCGAGGATCTCCTTCTGCTGCTTTGGGGAGCGGAAGCGCGAGAGCAGCTCGACGCGGATCGGATAGCCGTCGAAGCGGCGCAGAACGGTCTGATAATGCTGCCACGCGAGGATCGTGGTGGGGCAGAGGAGGGCGCATTGTTTGCTGTCGGTGACGCACTTGAACGCCGCCCTGAGCGCGACCTCGGTCTTGCCGAAGCCGACGTCGCCGCACAGCAGACGATCCATCGGCGCAAGGCGTTCCATATCGTGCTTGATCTCGTCACAGCAGCGCAGCTGATCCTCGGTCTCTTCAATTGCATCCGGCGGGAGTACAGCTCAATGAGCTCCTTTGCCATCTCCTTGGCCGCCGCCTTGACGCGCCGCTTGGAATTCTGCCATTCTTTCGATCCGATGCGGTTGAGCTTGACGCGGTTGTTTTCCTTGGGACCGATATATTTCGCGACAAGGTCGAGCTGGGTGACGGGGACATACAGCATATCGCCGCGCGCGTACTCGATCTTGATGTAGTCTTTCAAAAGCCCCTGCACATCCATCTTTTGGATGCCCTTGTAGATGCCGATACCGTGGATGGAGTGGACGACATACTCGCCGACGGACAGCTCCGACAGACTGTAGACTGCCTTGCCGTCTTTGGGGGTGCGGCGGCGTTTAGAGCGCGATTTCAAGGGAACCGCGCCGTGGGTGTAGAGGATAAAGCGCTCCGCGGGGTATTCGATACCGGCAGAAAGCATCCCCGGCATGACGTAGACCTTGCCGATCGCCGCCTTGGTGAGCGCGGTCTCATAGATCGCCTTGATCCCTTTTTCGGTTAGCAGATCACAGAGGTTCTGCGCGCCCTTTTCCGTACCCGCCAATACGACGACGGCATATTTTTCGTAGCCGATCTCCTTAAGATCCTCGACCAGCGTCGCGCTCTGACCCGACCACGGAGCGGTCTGGCGCGCGTTGAAGGTCACTGCCGCCGAGAGGGGCGTGTTATAGGTAGAGTGGGAGAAGGTGTCGAGGAAAACGGTCGGACAATCCAGCAGACGGTTCATTGCCGCGGTGAAATCGAGGCTGTAGGTCTCGAAGCCGCGACACAGCACGCCGTCGGCGAATAACGCCGTCAGCTCCTCTTTTTCGTGGAACGCGAGACTTTTGTCGCGCTCTTTGACGTTTTTGTATTCAGAGATAAAGACGATCTCGTCATCGTCAAAATAATCGAATAAGGTCGCGGGCTTCTCATAGATCAGGGAGATGAACTTGTCATAGCAGGCAAGCGATACGCCCGCCTCGAGCAGATCCGCTTCCTTGAGCAGCGTTTGTTTTGCTTTTTCGCTCTTTTCCGTGCGGAGGTAGGAGGCTTTTTTGCGGATCTTCGCGGCAAGCTCCTCCTTCGATTCGATCAGGATCTCGCCCGACGGCGTCAGCGCGATCTCTTCGCAGTAGTCGGTGCGGCGCTGGCTTTCGACGTCAAAATAGTTGATCGTGTCGATCTGATCGCCCCAGAGCTCGATACGCACGGGCGCGGGACTGTCGGGCATAAACAGGTCGATGATGCCGCCGCGGATGGAGAACTGACCGCTGCCCTCAACATTATCGCAGCGCTCGTAGCCCAGCAGGACGAGCGCTTTTTCAAATTCGGTCAGGTCGATCTCGACGTCGGGCTTTAGGACGCGTGAGACGGATCGCAGGACGTTCTTCGGGATCGTATACTGAACCGCCGCGTCAAGCGTCGCGATCACGACGTCGTATTCGCCCGCAGTCATGCGGCTCAGTACGTTCAGCCGGTTGTGCTCGTATTCGTGCGACTTGACCTGAGAGGTGATATAGGTGAAATCCTTTTTCGGATAGACCAGCGCGCGCATCCCCATGGAGCTAAGGTCGTTGCAGAGAACCTGCGCCTCCTGCTCGTTTTGGGCAACACAAAAGGCTCTGACGGAGTTGTTCCGGCAGAGCGAAGTGATCAGATTTGCTTTGTGAACCCCCGAGAGACCGATCGCGGCAGCTCGGGATTTTTCTTTTATCGCATTATCAAGCGCTTTGAATTCCTTCGTATCCTTGATAACACTGTCTAAAAAGTGCATATTACTACCATAGTCTTCCCTCAAGGGGAAGGCTGTTTAATTATATAGATTCATCGCCTTGTCGATATCTTCGTTGACGATCAGTCGTACTGCGTCGACGATCTTCGGCAGGGTGTCTTTCAAAACGATTTTATCCTTATCGGTGAAGCGGGAGAGTACCCAGTCCTTGAGATCGTAGTCGGGATGCGGCTTTTTGCCGATGCCGATCTTGACGCGCGGAAACGCGTCCGATCCGCTGAGATAGATGATGTTCTTGACGCCGTTCTGACCGCCGTCGGAGCCTTTTCTGCGGATGCGGATGTTGCCGACGTCGAGGTTGATATCGTCGCAGAGGATGATCACCTTCTCGGGCGGGAGCTTGTAGAAGCGCATCGCCTCGGTGACCGCCTGACCGCTGAGGTTCATGAAGGTGGACGGCTTCATCAAGAGGCATCGGTGACCGGAGAGGGTCGCTTCGCCTATCGTTGACTTGAACTTGATGCGGTTGACCTTGGCGTTCAGCTCGTCGGCAAGATAGTCGAGTGCGATAAAGCCCGCGTTGTGGCGGGTATTCTCGTACTGACGACCGGGATTTCCCAGACCGACGATCAGATAATCTATGTTGCTGTTTGAGAATTGTTTTGATTTAAAAAACATACTGTTAATGATATCGTTATTGTAGGGGACGGCGCCCTCGACGTCCCGAAAAAACGAATGAACGGCGGGGCGTCGGGGGCGCCGCCCCCTACGGTTGTCATTGATTACTGATTATAATTCTAAATAAGAATTAAACAAACATCGGAGAAACAGGCTTGTCCTCGTAGATTCTCTCGATCGCCTCAGCCCACAGCGGAGCAGTGGAGAGGATGGTGAACTTGTCGAGCATCTTCTCTTCGGGAACGGGAACGGTATCCAGCAGGATGCATTCCTTGATCGCGCTCTCGCGGATACGGTCGATCGCGGGACCGGAGAGAACCGCGTGAGACGCGCAGGCGTAGACCTCGATCGCGCCGCCCTTTTCGACGATCGCGTTGGCCGCGTTACAGAGTGTGCCGGCGGTGTCGATCATATCATCGACAAGGATGCACTTTTTGCCCTTGACCTCACCGATGATGTTCATGACCTCAGAGACGTTCGCGCGTTGTCTGCGCTTGTCGATGATCGCGATCGGGCAACCGATCTTCGCGGCAAAGTTGCGCGCTCTGGTAACGGAGCCGAGGTCGGGAGAAACGACGACGAATTCATCGGCTCTGCCTTCGACCATCTTTTTCATGTGCTTTGCGAGCATCGGTGCGCCGACAAGGTGGTCGACGGGGATGTTAAAGAAGCCCTGGATCTGCGCCGCGTGCAGGTCCATCGTCAGAAGTCTGTCAGCGCCGGCGGTGGTGATCAGGTCGGCGACGAGCTTGGACGAGATCGGATCGCGCGCTTTTGCCTTACGATCCTGGCGGGCATAGCCGAAGTACGGCACGACCGCGGTGATAGAAGAAGCGGAAGCTCTCTTCATCGCGTCTATCATGATCAAAAGCTCCATCAGGTTGTCGTTGACGGGCGAGCAGGTCGACTGAACGATAAAGCAGTCGGAGCCGCGTACCGATTCGTGCAGAGAGACCGCGATCTCTCCGTCGGAGAAGGTAGAGCAGTCGCTTTTACCCAGCGGGATACCTAAGCATTCCGCGATACCCTGCGCGACAGGCTTGTTGGAGTTGAGTGTAAAAATCTTGATGTCCTTACCGTGTGAATTCATTTTTGTCCCCCTATGTAATGAATTTTAGATTTATGTAACCTTGCGGTAGTGGAGTCATGGAAGATGTACCGGTGTTGTAGGGACGGGCAGTGCCCGTCCGCGGACGACCGATGGTCGTCCCTACGATCAATAACCTTTTTTGATCGCAATTTGATTGAGCTCTTCGAGCTGCTGCGGATCGTTCGCGCCGAGAACCGTGTCGGCGGATTTTGCCGTGAAAGCGCCGACTTTCTTGTCTGCTTTCAAGAGCAGATCCAGCGCGTCGGGCAAATAATATTCTTTTGCGGAATTATTCGCAGTGATGCTGTTCAATACGGACAAAAGATCCTTGGTATCGAACCAGTAGCCGCCGGAGTTGACCTCTTTTATCTTGAGGGTCTTTTCATCCGCTTCCTTATGCTCAACGATGCTTTTCAAGGTGTCGTCGGCGTTTCTGACGATCCTGCCGTAGCCGGTCGGGTCGTCGAGCATCGCGGAGATGACGGTCGCCGAGCAGTCGTCGGCATCATGCTGCTTGTAGGCGTCGCGGATGGTATCGGCGTCCATGAACGGCGCGTCGCCGCACAGGATGACCACATCGCCCGCCTTGCGTCTGAGAAATTCCTCCGCCATCATGACCGCGTGACCGGTGCCCAGCCGCTCGGACTGGTAGACCGTTTCAACAGGGAAGGGCAGAGAGCTGAGATATTCCTCGGTGATTTCCTTTTTATAACCCGTGACGACACAGATATCGTTCACGCCCGCCGCTCTGACGGCGTCGATGACCCATCGAAGCATCGGCTTTGAGAGAACCTCATTCATCGGCTTCGGGATATCGGATTTCATTCTTTTACCCTCGCCGCCGGCAAGGATAACTGCACATTTGTTCATCATATACCTCGTTATTTTGTCACGACAAAGCGGCGCAGAGCGAACTTTGCGGTGACGGATTTACTGCATTTGAGCGCAGTAACACTTATCCTTATTATCGCATATATTTGCAAATTTGCAAGGATAAATTACAAAATAATTACAATTCGTTCATTATTCATAAAATCTCTTTCAAAATGGTTAAAAAAATTTCTTTCTTTTATAACTATTTTTCTAATAAGATATAGAAATTTTCGGCGGCTTTTGTTATAATTCATTTGTATATGTATGCGGCGTTTTTTGCAGTTGAAGATCATCGGCAAATTCCGACGGCTTTGACCGCTTCGGCGCGGCAGATACGATATCAATTTTTAGGAGGAGATTCCAATGAGCAAGAAGTATGTATACCTTTTTACCGAAGGTAACGCTGACATGAGAGAGCTTCTCGGCGGTAAGGGTGCGAACCTCGCTGAGATGACCAACATCGGTCTGCCTGTTCCGCAGGGCTTCACCATTACCACAGAGGCTTGTACTCAGTATTATGAGGACGGCCGTCAGATCAACCCTGAGATTCAGGCGCAGATCAACGAGTACATCGGAA
Source organism: uncultured Eubacteriales bacterium (assembly GCA_900313895.1). Lineage (GTDB taxonomy): Bacteria > Bacillota > Clostridia > Oscillospirales > Acutalibacteraceae > Ruminococcoides. The sequence continues at coordinate 16,262 of OMTA01000036.1, forward strand.
AGATGGAAGAGATCACCGGCAAGAAGTTCGGCGATAAGGAGAACCCGCTTCTCGTTTCCGTTCGTTCCGGCGCTCGCGCTTCCATGCCCGGTATGATGGATACCATCCTCAACCTCGGTCTGAACGAAGAGGTTGTCGAGACCATCGCTGAGCAGAGCGGTAATCCCCGTTGGGCTTATGACTGCTACAGAAGATTTATCCAGATGTATTCCGACGTCGTTATGGAAGTCGGCAAAAAGTATTTTGAAGAGCTGATCGACGAGATGAAGGCTGACCGCGGCGTCAAGCAGGACGTTGAGCTGACCGCTGACGATCTCAAAGAGCTGGCTGAGAAATTCAAGGCTGAATACAAAGACAAGATCGGTGAGGACTTCCCGTCCGATCCTAAGGAACAGCTCATGGGCGCTGTCAAGGCAGTATTCCGTTCCTGGGACAACCCCAGAGCGAACGTTTATCGCCGCGACAACGATATCCCCTACAGCTGGGGTACTGCCGTAAACGTCCAGTCTATGGCGTTCGGTAACATGGGCGACGACTGCGGTACCGGCGTTGCGTTCACACGTGACCCCGCGACCGGCGACAAGGGCCTCTTCGGTGAGTTCCTGACCAACGCGCAGGGCGAAGACGTTGTTGCAGGCGTTCGTACCCCCATGCACATCTCTGAGATGGAGCAGAAGTTCCCCGAGGCCTTCGCTCAGTTCAAAGAGGTTTGCAAAACTCTTGAAAATCACTACAGAGATATGCAGGACATGGAGTTCACCGTCGAGCACGGCAAGCTCTATATGCTTCAGACCCGTAACGGTAAGCGTACCGCTCAGGCTGCGCTGAAGATCGCTTGTGACCTCGTTGACGAGGGCATGAGAACCGAGGAAGAGGCTGTTCTGATGATCGACCCCAGAAACCTCGACACACTGCTCCATCCGCAGTTCGACGCCGCTGCTCTGAAGGCTGCTACCCCCATGGGCAAGGGTCTCGGCGCTTCTCCCGGCGCTGCTTGCGGTAAGGTCGTCTTTACTGCTGAGGACGCAAAGGCACAGGGCGGCGCAGGCGAAAAGGTCGTTCTGGTTCGCCTTGAGACTTCTCCCGAGGATATCGAGGGTATGAAGGCTGCTCAGGGTATCCTGACCGTTCGCGGCGGTATGACCTCTCACGCTGCCGTTGTTGCGCGCGGCATGGGTACCTGCTGCGTATCCGGTTGCTCCGACATCGTGATGGACGAGGCTAACAAGCAGTTCACTCTTGCGGGCAAGACCTTCCACGAGGGCGACTTCATCTCCATCGACGGTACTACCGGTAACATCTACGACGGTGTCATCCCCACAGTTGACGCGACAATCGCCGGCGAGTTCGGCCGCGTTATGGCTTGGGCTGACAAATACAGAACCATGAAGGTTCGCACCAACGCCGATACACCCGCTGACGCTAA
>OMTA01000095.1 GCA_900313895.1 uncultured Eubacteriales bacterium
AAATTAGAATTAAAAGAACTATGGAGGTTGAGATGAAAAAAGGATTTGCGCTGCTGCTTGTATTGATGATCGCGGTCGTATGCTGCGCGTGCGGCGAGAAAAATGACAGCAAAAAAGAAGAGCCGACGGAAAGTCATCCGGTGACCTATGTGCTGGCGCCCGATGTTGAGAGTAATCAGAAGGTCAATCCGGAGGAGTTGAAGGCGGTGAAAGAGGTGCTTGATACGCGGCTCAAGGTCGCGGGGGTCGAATACAGCGTAGAGTCGGAAAACGGTGAATTTACCGTGACGCTCCCCGATAATCTCGGAACGGATCTGCTGACGAGAAAGGGCGTCGTCGCCTTTGTCGGCCCGAACGGGAATCCGGCGATCGTCAACAGCGATATCAAGTCGCCCTCTGTCGAATATGACAAGAATAAGAAGGAGCATTTTGCCAAGCTCGTCTTTACCGACGAGGGTAAGAAAAAGTTTGAGGAGCTGACGAAATCCTCGATCGGAAAAGCGACGGAGGTTTTCATCGATAGCGAGGTGATCTGCGCGCCGACCGTGTATGCGCCGATCACGAACGGCGAGGTTGAGATACACGGTGACTTTACCGAGGAAAAAGCGATCACGGTCGCAAGCCTGATGATCGGCGAAACGCTTCCGTTCCCGCTGAAGATCGTGTCACAATAATATAAAAAGATGACGCCGCAGTGGTTTACTGCGGCGTTTGTGCTATGGTCAGGGCCTATTTTCTCTTTGTGGGATTGCCACGGACTCGACACACGTGTCAACCCCTCGCAATGACTGCGAGATTGACTGCGTGTTTACTCGATCAGGTTTCGTCTACGCTGACTAACGCGGAGATGATGCGGCGGTTGCGGACGCGCTTGACGGTGAAGCGCAGGTTTTTGTAGCGGATCTTCTGGCCGCGGGTGGGGATATCGCCGAGCTGTTCGACGATGAAGCCGCCGACGGAATTGCTCTCGATCTCTTCGTCGGGGGTGATCGAAAGCATCTCGAACAGGTCGTCAAGCTCCATGTCGCCGCTGACGATATAGCGGCCGTCGCGCAGCTTGGTGTAGGTATGCTCGACGTCCTCGTCCTCGTCCCAGATATCGCCGACGATCTCTTCGAGCAGATCCTCCATCGTGACGATGCCCAGCATTCCGCCATATTCGTCGGTGACGATGGCGATGTGGAGTTTGTTCATGCGAAAATCGTTGAGGATATCGGAGAGCTTGAGGGTTTTGTAGATGAAATGGGGCGGGGTGAGAAGCTCGCGGATGGAGACCGCGCCGTCAGAATCGATCGCCTTCTCGAGATAGTCGCGGGTATGGAGGATGCCGATGATGTTGTCGATCTTGTTCTCGTATACGGGGATGCGCGAGTAGCGCTCCCTGATGATCAGGGAATGGATCTCTTCGGGAGTATCATCGACGTCGATCGCGGTGACATCGACGCGCGGGGTGAGGATCTCCTGCGCGGTTTTTTCGTCAAATTCCAGCGCGGATTGGACAAGCTCGCTTTCCTGCTCCTCGAGGATGCCCTCTTCTTCGATGGATTCGATGATATATTTCAGCTCGTCCTCGGTGACGGTGGGGGAGGTCTTTTTGATATGGGCGAGCTTCATAAACGCGTTTTTAATTCCTGTGAAGAAAAATATGAACGGCGTCAGGATATAGGTCAGGATCTTCAGGATAAAGGCGGTATGCAGGACGATGGAGTCGGTCGCCTCTCTGCCGAAGCATTTGGGGATGACCTCGCCGAAGGTCAGCACCAAAAGGGTGGTCAGACCCGTCGCGATCGCCGCGCCGTAGTTTTCGAAGATATTCAGGCAGAGGATGGTGGCAAGGCTCGAACAGCCGAGGTTGACGACGTTGTTGCCGATGAGGATCGCGGTCAGGACGTTGTCAAAGCGGTCGGTGACCCATAATGCGTTTTTGGCGCGTCGGCTGCCGTTATCCGCAAGCGCCTTGAGGCGAATGGTGTTGGCGCAGGAAAAGGCGGTCTCGACGCAGGAAAAGAAGCCCGATAACAAGATCAATACGGCGATGATGACGCCGTATACAGCGTTTGTGCTCAATTTTTAATTATTACTCCTTCTGAAAGCATAATATCAACAATAGCATACTATAATAACTTGTAATTAAAATGTCACCAAAGAAATTTGCGCTTTTTTATTGAACAATCCGGCAATTAGTGGTATACTAAATAATGGTATTTTCTGAGCTTGTATATACATGATTTTGTGCTTTTCGGAAAAACTATTGAAAAATGGTTTTTGAGGTGCAAAATGAATAAATACAGCTTTAACCGACAGGTCGGTTTTTACCGCAAAAAGAATCTCTTTCAGAACAACGAAGAACCCGATGAAACGGTCGCGGAGAATGAGGGCGACGCTCCCGCACAACAGCCCGGGGAGGAAACGTCTGATTCCGATAAGGATACCGCTGTCAAGGACAGTGTGACCGGGATGGGCAGCGTTATCACGCATCGCGGCGATGACATCATCTACTGCCTGACCGTGATCGGTCAGATCGAGGGTCACTATATCCTGCCTCCGAGCAACAAGACGACTAAATATGAGCACGTGATCCCCTCGCTGCTCGCGATCGACGAGGATGAGCATATCGACGGACTGCTGGTGCTGCTCAACACCTCCGGCGGTGATGTGGAGGCGGGGCTTGCGATCGCCGAGATGATCTCCGGGATGAAAAAGCCGTCTGTTTCGCTGGTGCTGGGCGGGGGACACAGTATCGGGATCCCGCTTGCCGTAGCGGCGGACAGGAGCTTTATCGCGGGGACGGCGTCGATGACGGTGCATCCCGTCAGGACGACCGGGCTCACGGTCGGCGCGCCGCAGACCTTCCGCTATTTTCAGAAGATGCAGGAGAGGATCAACGGCTTTGTCGCGGAGAATTCCGGTATCAGCAAGGAGAAGTACAGCGAGCTTGCGATGAATACCGGCGAGCTGGTCACGGATATCGGGACGATCCTCGAGGGGAGAGAGGCGGTCGAGTGCGGGCTGATCGACGAGGTCGGAACGCTTTCGGACGCGACCGACGCGCTGTTTGAGATGATCAGAAAGCGCAAAAAGAAAAAAGCATAGACAACACATCTATCACGCGCCGCGGCGCGTTACATAAGGAGATCTTGGATATGACAGATACAAAGGATGTCGTTATTCAGGCAATCATCAATCTGATAAATAGGATAGGGAGAATACTATGACGATTATTGACGCGATCGTTCAGGGTATCGTACAGGGCTTGACCGAGTTTTTGCCGGTATCGAGCAGCGGACACCTGAATATCACCCAGCATATCCTGGGCGTGACGGAGGATAACCTTTTCTTCAACGTAATGCTACATCTGATCAAGGCGTTCTTTTTGATGATCGCCGATATCTTCCGCGGCAGATTCAAATGGAAAGAGATGGACGAGGACAGACGGATGCTCATCATGCTTGTCATCGGGCTTTTGCCGCTGTTCCTCTTGTTCCTGCCGGTTCCCGGTACGGGGATGAAGCTCAAGGACTATGTCGAGAGCTTCAACACCGACAGGTATTTCATCATCGTCGGTATCTGTTTGCTGCTCACCTCGCTGCTGCTGTTGATCGGCGATATGTTCTCGCGCGGGTATCTTGCGCAGAAACGGCATCATCAGAACCCGGAGGGCAGAAAATCGATGACCGTCGGCGACGCGATCGTCATCGGTCTGGTACAGTGCTGTGCTACGCTGCCGGGACTGTCCCGCTCCGGCTCGACCCTCGCGGCGGGTCAGATGCGCGGCGTCAATAAGCAAAAGGCGCTCGACTATACCTTTATCCTCGCGATCCCGTCTATCCTCGCGGCGGCTGTGCTGGAGCTGAAAGACGCGCTCGACGCCCCCGGCGGATTTCAGGCGGACATCGTGCCGATCATCATCGGCATGGTGGTAGCGGCGGTCGTCGGGTATTTCTCGATCGTCCTCTTTAAGTGGCTTTTGAAAACCGACAAGATGATCGTCTTCATCCTGTATACCGCGATCGTCGGCGCTGCCGTGATCGTTATCAGTATCATGGAAATGAACTCCGGCGTCAACCTGTTCACAGGCGCGCCCATCGTTTAATATAAAACAGAAACAGAAATCAGAATAATCGGGAGTGATAGTTTTGGCGGCTAAAAAGAAATCTGCCGGCACGACCAAAAGAAACTCGACAACCAAAAAGAAAACGACCGCTTCCAATAAGGGGAGAAAAACGACGCGTCAGCCCGAGCCGATCAGAGGCGGGTTGAATCCGCAGGTCAAGGCGCTGCTGCTGTGCGCCGCGGGCGTGATCCTGCTGGCGCTGGTATGTATCCCTGGCGGCTCGCTGTGGGAGGTCATCCACAAATTCCTGTTCGGAATGTTCGGCGTTTGCGCGCTGTTGGTACCGGTGATCTTCATCTATATGGGCATCATGACCGCCAAGGAAAAGGTGATGGATCACAAGGGCGTCAAGATCGCGCTGTCGCTGACGGTGCTGTTGATGACGGCTTCGCTGTTCTACATATTGGGCGCGACGAATTTTAATCAGGATCGCAGCTACTTTTCCGCTCTTGGCGCGGCGTATCAGAACTCGTACGAGACCCACAGCCTTTGCGGCTTGGTGGGCGCGATCTTAGGCTATCCCTTGAAAGGGTGGTTCACGGATGTTCCCGCCGTTATCGTCTGTCTGGTGATCCTGGGCGTATCGATCATGCTGTTGACCCGTGTGACCCTCGCGGACATCGCGCGCGTCGCAAAGAAGCGTTATCAGCGTCATGTGGAACGCCGTCAGCAACGTCGCGAGCAGATCGAGAACGCGGATGACGCGTATGAGCTGCCCGAGGTCGTGGGCGGCTATGAGAGAAGATCGCACAGCGGCGATCGTATCGATATCCCGCTGGACAAGCCGAAGAGAAAGACCAGAAAGAAAGATCCCGAGGAGCTCGAAACGGAACAGCAGGACGAGAATATCCTGAACATCATCCAGAACGCGAATTCCGGTATGGTGCCGGATACGGAGCTGGACGCGTCCGCTGTCGCGAAGCGTATCTCCAAGAATAAATCCAGCAACACTATCGCGGAGGGTGCGAAGCAGGCGGATCCCCAGACCGTACAGGTCGATCTCGGCGTAGAGACGCGCCGTATGGACGAGGCGGTGAAGAAGGAAGAGGCGAAGGCTGCGGACAAGCCGCAGTATGTCTATCCTCCGACAAGGCTGCTCGATCCGCCGATGGATACCGAAAGCTCCAGCGCTTATAACGAGATGCAGAACAACGCGACGAAGTTGGTGGAAACACTCAAGAGCTTCGGCGTCAACGCGAGCATCACCAATATCTGCCGCGGCCCGTCTGTCACGCGCTATGAGTTGCAGCCTGCTGCGGGCGTCAAGATCAGCAAGATCACTAACCTTTCCGACGACATCGCGCTGAACCTCGCGGCGAACGGCGTGCGTATCGAAGCGCCGATCCCCGGTAAGGCGGCGGTCGGTATCGAGGTGCCGAACAAGGTCACTTCGATGGTCACCCTCAGAGAGCTGATCGAAACGGATGAATTCCGCGGCAGTAAAAGCAAGCTCAACTGTGTGCTCGGCCGTGATATTTCCGGAGAAATCGTTTGTACCGATCTGTCGAAGATGCCCCACCTGTTGATCGCGGGTACGACCGGTTCCGGTAAATCCGTTTGTGTCAACGCGCTGTTGATGTCGATCCTGTTCAAAGCCTCGCCCGACGAGGTCAAGCTCTTGCTGATCGACCCGAAGATGGTCGAATTCAGCAAGTATAAGGGGATCCCGCATCTTCTGGTTCCTGTCGTTTCCGACGCGAAAAAGGCGGCGGGCGCGCTGAACTGGGCGGTCTCCGAAATGCTCAGCCGTTACCGCATCTTCGCGGAATATGACTGTAAGGGCGTTGACAGCTACAATCAGCTGATCGACAAAAATCTGAAATATATCGAAGAACAAAAGGCAAAGCCCGACTACGATCCCGAGGCGGAGGATCAGCCCTGCTTAGAGGTCGAGGGACTGAAGGTGCCGACTGAATATATGAGCCGCATCGTGATCGCAATCGACGAGTTGGCCGACCTGATGATGGCGGCTCCTGCGGAGGTCGAGGAAGCGATCTGCCGACTGGCGCAGATGGCGCGTGCCGCGGGTATGCACCTGATCATCGCGACCCAGCGTCCGTCGGTCAACGTCATCACCGGCGTTATCAAGGCGAACATCCCGTCGAGAATTGCCCTGAAGGTCAGCTCGCAGATCGACTCGCGTACCATTCTGGACGCGGGCGGCGCGGAGAAGCTGATCGGTCGCGGTGATATGCTGTATTCACCCGTCGGTGCGCCTAAGCCCATCCGTGTGCAGTGCTGTTTTGCCAAGGACGAGGAGATCGAGCGCGTCACCGGCTTTATCAAAAAATCGCATCAGGCGGAGTATAACGCCGAGATCGAGGATAAGATCCGCAAGATCGCCGCGGAGGATCTCAACGGCGGTAAGGGCGGCGGTAAGGACAGCGGCGCCGCGTCGTCCAACGCGCCCGATACCGACAGCATGATGGAAGAAGCGATCAAGGTGGTCATCGAGGCGGGACAGGCTTCGACCTCGCTGTTACAGCGACGCTTGAAGGTCGGCTATGCCCGCGCGGGTCGCATGATCGATGATATGGAACAGATGGGGATCGTAGGCCCTCACCAGGGGTCGAAGCCCCGCGACGTTCTCATGACCTATAACGAGTGGCTCGAGAGAAACAACCTGCTCGGAAGTCCCGACGACGGCGAACCGGATGATGTGAGCGATGTAGATGATCCTTGGTAATAATTCTTGATTAGAATTATAATGTCCATATTTGACAGATTAAACCAAAATTCTTGACCTTTTTGTCGAGAACAGCTATACTATATTGCGTGAGGGAAATGATGATTCCCTGTTTGTGGGATTATCACGTCGTCGGCGTGATCGCCGACTCCTCATAATGACATTTGGAGGAAAAACTTTTGGGAGTATATGAAGAACTGGTGGCGCGCGGTCTGATCGCGCAGGTCACCGATGAGGAAGAAATCAGAGAACTGGTCAATACCGGTAAGGCTGTCTTTTATATCGGCTTCGATCCGACTGCCGACAGCCTGCACGTCGGTCACTTTATGGCGCTGTGTCTGATGAAGCGCTTGCAGCTTGCAGGCAACAAGCCGATCGCGCTGATCGGCGGCGGTACCGCGATGATCGGCGATCCGTCCGGTCGTACCGATATGCGCCAGATGATGACCAAGGAGACTATCGAGCATAACTGTGCGTGCTTTAAAAAGCAGATGTCGAAGTTTATCGACTTCTCCGACGGCAAGGCGCTGATGGTCAATAACGCCGACTGGCTGCTTGATCTCAACTATGTCGAGCTGCTGCGTGAGGTCGGCGCGTGCTTCTCGGTCAATAATATGCTGCGTGCCGAGTGCTACAAGCAGCGCATGGAAAAGGGACTGTCGTTCCTTGAGTTCAACTACATGATCATGCAGAGCTATGACTTTTACGCGCTGTATCAGAAATACGGCTGTAATATGCAGTTCGGCGGCGATGATCAGTGGAGCAATATGCTCGGCGGTACGGAGCTGATCAGAAGAAAGCTCGGTAAGGACGCTTACGCGATGACCATCAATCTGCTCTTGAACAGCGAAGGCAAGAAGATGGGTAAGACCCAGAAGGGCGCTGTGTGGCTTGACGCGGAGAAAACCTCTCCGTTCGACTTCTACCAGTACTGGAGAAATGTCGACGATGCGGATGTCGTCAAGTGTCTGAAGATGCTGACCTTCCTGCCGCTCGAGCAGATCGAAGAACTGGCGAAGTTAGAAGGCTCTGAGATCAACAAGGCGAAGGAGATCCTCGCCTTTGAGCTGACCAAGATGATTCACGGTGAGGAAGAGGCGAATAAGGCGCAGGAGGGTGCGCGAGCGCTGTTCTCGACCGGCGCGAATACCGATAATATGCCGACGACGGAGCTTTGTGACGACGATTTTGTCGACGGTGAGATCGCGATCCTTGATTTGATGATCAAAGCGAAGCTCATCCCCTCCAAGGGTGAGGGCAAGCGCCTGATCCAGCAGGGCGGTGTTTCTGTGGACGACGTCAAGATCACCGATATGTTCCACAAGATCGCAAAGGACGCTTTTGATAAGGGTCAGGTCATCATCAAGAAAGGCAAGAAGATCTATCATAAGACCGTTTTGAAATAAGGTAGATTACCGCGGTTATCCGCGATATGAGGAAATGGTAAATCATCGGATAATTCCGATAAAGAATAAAGGAGTGTAGATCTATGAAAAAGTTTTTCAGCGAATTTAAAGAGTTTGTCATGCGCGGTAATGTGCTTGATCTGGCTGTCGGCGTTATCATCGGCGCGGCGTTCGGCGCGATCGTTACCTCGCTGACCGACGACATCATCTCTCCGTTGCTCGGCAGCATCGGCGGTCTGAACTTTGACCAGCTTTCTGTCAACATCAACGGCGCGACACTGGCATACGGCAAGTTTATCACCGCGATCATCAACTTCCTGATCATGGCGTTCATCATCTTCCTGATCGTCAAGGGCGTCAACAAGCTGATGTCTCTCGGCAAGAAGAAGGAAGAGGAAGAAGAGCCTACCACAAAGGCTTGCCCGCACTGCTGTGAAGAGGTCAACATCAATGCCACCAAGTGCCCGCACTGCACCGGCGACATCCCCGCAGAGGAATGATCATCATCCGCTGATTTTACGGTACATAAAAACTCCCGAGTCATACGGCTCGGGAGTTTTTTGATCGTAAGGGGGTTGTGATTGTTGTGCAGATCAGGGCATGATCTTGCGATAGAGAGCCTTGAGATCCTCGACGTTGGTGTCGCGCGGGTTGCCGGGTCTGCAAGCGTCCGCATACGCATCGGCGGCGAGGACATCGAGATCTTCTTCGCGCACCTTATCGTTGGTGGTGGGGATACCGACGTCAACGGAGAGCTGACGGACTGCGTCGATCGCAGCCTTGCGGTATTCCTCCTGAGACATCTCGTCTACGCCTTCTACGCCCATCGCGCGGGCGATCTCGCGGAACTTCTCGCCGGTGCATTCCTGGTTGTATTCCATGACGATCGGGAGCATCATCGCGCAGGCGACGCCGTGGGGCGTGTCATAGTGAGCGCCGAGGGTGTGGGCGATAGAATGGGCGATTCCGAGTCCGACGTTCGAGAAGCCCATGCCGGTGACGTACTGTGCCAGCGCCATGCCCTCTCTGTCCTCAGGCTTGTTCTCGACTGCGCCGCGCAGGTGATTCGAGATCAGGCGGATCGCCTCGAGGTGG
>OMTA01000116.1 GCA_900313895.1 uncultured Eubacteriales bacterium
TGGTAATGTTCTGCAGGTTGTCGATCGCCGCCTTCTCGGAGATGCCGAGGGTGACCTGATTCGACAGCTGGAAGAACGCGCCGGAGGGCTTGGTGCTCTCGCCGTACAGTCCGCGCACGGCCAGTCCGAGCTTAGACAGGTTCGCGCCGATGCGGTTGACCGCGTCGTAGCCGTTTCTCACCTGACGTCTGGATTTCACAAAGTAATCGAACATCGCGTGGAAATAGCCGTTCACATCCATTCTGTCGATATGCAAACCTTCGATGTGTTCTCTCAGGTCACGCTCCATGATCCAGAACGACAGATCATAGACGTCTTGAAAATGATAGTAGAAGGTCTGGCGGGTGATGCTGCAATCCGTACAGATATCCTTGACTGTGATGCGGTTGATCGGTTTTGTGCTGAGCAGCTTCTTAAACGATTCTGCGATCGCGTTTTTGGTGAGTTCTTTCATAGGCGCTTCTCTCCTCCACACACATTTAACAGGTTGACTTTCGTTATTCGCCCAGAACCTTGTTACCCGAGTATTATAACAATTTCGAGCAGATAATTCAACCTGAAATATCTCATAAATGGAGGATTCCCCGACGTGATACTGTCGGGGAATCAAGTTTAAAGGGATGTTACTCAAGCAGTCCGCTTTCTTTTAATAACAGCTCGATATCCGTTCCTTTCACACGCTTTGTAATCACCTTGAGAAGCTCCTTTTCCTTGAACGACAGCTTCACATCCGTAATCGGTTTTTTGTCGATCGCATAATAGCACGCTCTGAGCAGTTCCCTCACATCATATTTGCTACCCCAGACCTCCGGGACGCCTCGGTCAATATTCAACAGCGTATACACGGATTCCATACCGGTACGCATGGAATATTCAATGGTAAAAATCGTATCTCTGGGGGTTTCGGCAAACTGACCGAGAAAAGCAAAGTTGACGGAACCGTCGGGAACGACATGCGGGCGATCCTCATTCTTTCTCGGTTGGAAGAACGCATTGATATAGGGCATGAAGCAGGTCGTGGTGTTGCAGGCGCTGCGGGCAAGCTCTTCGATTCTGTTCTCTTCTATCCCGATATGGTAGAGCCACTCGCGGCATACTTCTTCACCGGTGCAGAGGCGCATTGCTTTCTTAACATAATTACCGTTGCGGTCGGTATTGAGAGCATAAAGCCAGATGAGAACGGTATCCTTGTCCTGTACCTTGAACTGCGGCTGGCGGTTGATCGTCCATGACAAATACCAGTTATCAACACTGTCTTTTACAGTGACGATACCGCCTGTGGTGACTTTTCCGTCACAAGGATCACGTTTGCAGATCTTAATGATATGCCGGATGATCTCCTCGTCAGAGGTAGCATTGAATTTGTAATACTGCAACCTTGATTCTGAAGTATCGCTTTTACCTATGTATGTGCACTCAAAACTGCATATATTAGTTCTATATAACAGTTCTAAATCTGCTTACCCCGTGTCTGTTCTCCCTTACTATCAGTGATTTAGGGATTTTTGCCAGCCACTTTTTGCTGAGATTGTTATTACCATAAAAGGCGTCGAAGTTAGCAACGGGGAGGACTACCCAATCGGTATCGTCAGCTTTATTTGCAAGGTAATAGCACACCAGATCGGTTATCACCTCTTTAGGCACACCGTCGATGTTTACGGATTCAAGCTGTTTCTTTTCCTTCTCGGAGAGTAAATAATCTTCCGTTCGCAGCGGACCCAGCGCCAACGCATCGGCAATAATATCGTCATAGCGCAGCGTCCATGCTCCCTTAGTATTGAGCGCAAAAATCGGTACTAGCAGTTGATGCACTTTCTTTTTCCATTGTGCTGTAAACCCTTTGGAAATGCCCTCGCACTTTTTACTTGCGGATTTGCTCACCAGATCAGGATGCTCTTTTACAAACCGAATAACACTTTTTATATGGCGATAGAACCAACCTATACCGTTTTTATCAACAAGCTCCGGGAAGTCGGCGGACAACTCACGAAAGTCCACCGGCGGATCGGAGCTTTTCTTTTTGTCCGGTACACTGCACCACGCGCACAGCGCCTTGCGTACATGGTCGATCCTCTCATACGGGTTGCCGTCAAGAATTGCACCTTTCTTATCGTGGAACAGATTACCTCTTGCAATTATCGTAAGAATTCGCCCGAAGCCTGAGAACTCGGCAATCATATCAAAAGTGAACCGTCCGAGGTAGGTCGTATCGCTTTTGCGTGTTGCAGTATAGGTCGGCTGTTCCGTATATGCTTTGAATTCAGCCCATTCATTTGTCATGATTCTAACCACCTGCATTTTTCCAATACCGTCATCGGCATGACTTCCAGTGCAAATTGCCGTTCACCGAGAGCAATAGCACATTTCAGCACCTCGTTCAAATCAAAACTTACTTCATCTTTCGTGTTAGGTTTTAAAAGATACAGACTATTCCGAATTATGACCTGCTTATAATCTGAGGAATGCCTTACACCACTAAGAAGTTGCTTCAAGTCTGCATTGTCGTCTTTGTGGATCAGACTTTTAGAAGTACTGGTCGAACGGTACAAATCATCCAAATCGCAGATGATGTCGCCGAGGACTCGGTAACCGCCGTGACGAAAGTCACAAAATAACTTACGGTATTCATAATCGAGCATACCGCCGATGATAGAATAAGTTGCAATCAACCTTTCCGAAGGTGGGGTCAAGTGCCAATTTATTTCCGTCAGCTTCATTCTTGCCTGATGAATCTGATGGGGCTGAATATCATCAAAGGCGTGGTAAAGCTCATCAATCGAATACCTGTTTTCCTGACCTCGTGCATAAAGAATCCGCTCGATGTCAGTCTTGCGACGCATTTCTTTTGAAATGTGATGAAAATGCTGCAATCGCCTCAGCGCTTCATGGTAAGCGGCGATGATTTCCTTTGTTCGATCCAGAATATGACGATCCAAATGATCTTGCCAGTCCTTGTGTTGAGCAAAAGTGAATAATAAAGAATCCAGCACAGGCTGAGCCTTGTGCTTCTCCATTTCAGCGCCGAGCATATAGGCGTAATACGGCAGCTTTTCCAGATTGGAACTGACAGCGCTCCAATCGGTTTTTTCGATAAACTCTTTCACGCGTTTTGTTGCCGTCGGCTGATACCATTTCCGATCGGTATTGCCAACAATTGACTTGTACTGTAGGAATAGACTTCTCTTTGTCTTGCCTGTTTCCAGATAAGCAGATAAATCCGGCTTCACACCGCTCTTGGCAGAGTCGATCTCTAATCCTGTCAGGATCGCCAACAGCTCGACATCCTGCCGATTGTACTCTCGCTCAGCACTGTCGCTGTTCTCGTCATAGGCAAGTATCCCTCGGCGCAATGCGGCGTTACTGATCTGTCCGACGCGAGAAGAAAAGGTGCTCTTAACTGTTTCCATCCTCGCATGCCAATCATTTGCGTCAGCGATGATCGGATCAGCAGACGGTATTTTCAGCACAGGTAACGACTTGTTGTTTTCATATCCCCTGCGCACACAGTCATTGACAAGCGGATCGGCAATCGTTTTCACCATGTCACCGTCATAGTCCGCACCGCCGAGGCGATCGGGAATCAAGGAACGTGAGTCCACCATCATAACATACCGAAGGTGAGACAGATACTTTTCTCTGATAGGTCCGACTGCTTGCAAAGGGCGAACAAACGCTTCTTCATTCCGCGCAATATGCGGACTGCGCAGAAGGGTGTAATATTCTTGCGCAGCATAAGTGGACTGCGGCGCATGGATTATGTTATCGGTCAAGCACTCCGACGATAAGGCTTTATATGCCTTGCTTTCCCCTTCGATATTCTTCACGATGTACGCCAAAAACCGCATAAGATCATCGGACAAATACCGGTTATCTCCGGCAATCAACAACTGTCCGACTGCATACTTTTTCCTGATGCTCTCTGCGCTGTCAGAGAGCTCTTTTGTATATAGCGGCTCTTCCATAAAAAGTGGATTGCATTTGACGATCTCAGCACGCTGTCGACGTTTGTCATTGATTTCAAAACTATCTATCCCTTGCAGGAAATACTCTCTTCTGTTTGCATATTCTCCCACAAGGCGATAGTATTCCGTCTCTGTCGTTTTCGTCAGCCAATGACGACTATCCGATTCAGGTGATCGATCCCATCCGAGCGGCAAATCCAAAGGACGAAATTCTTCATCTGTCAGCGCTAACGTATTCAGAAACTGATAATTCATCTTAGTCGTTTCTTGCTGCTCCGTTTTATCCATGCCTGAGATATAAAGCGCATACCCATACTCTCTGCACCGTTTGAGATACTCTGCCCATGTCAAACAGTTCTCTGTCATCCAACCGAAGCCTTTGAACATACTCTTTGTGAGAATCATGTCAACATCTTCTACAGCGTGAATGTTTCCCCAGATATCTTTGATCTTTGTAACACCCAGCTCAGCGAACAGACCTTTGAAATCCACTTCATGTACGACACCCTTGATATACGGCAAACGGATTTGAAAGGAATGGTGTTGTTTGTTGATATTTAACTTTCCGGCGAGTTTTTTTGAAATGATTCCTTCACCATCGAATTCCAATACTTCTACATCAGCTATTGTTTCTACACGGTTGTATTTACGGATCGCGTTATCCGTTCCGTCATCCTCTACGGTAATGATCTCTGCATCCTTTACGATACTTTTGGGATTGTCTATTACGACAATCCTTTTTTCATGCAACAAATTTGCAATTTCATATCGCCGACCCCTGGTAAACATCAATCCGTTGTATGCGTAGAGTTTGGACAGCTGACATTCTCCAATCTCCATGCCGAGCAACATCCGCTCTCGCAACGGCTCATAGATATCCTCACGCACAAACGACAGCACATTATGGCGGCTCATGCTTGCCGAACGTTCGAAAGCGATATATCGACTTTCGGGATAACCTTTCCCAAAATACATGGTAATACCTTCGGGACGGAACAGATACTCTGCTTTATTTTGCAGATCTGCTGTTCTGCCAATCGGCTTTCTGTCAAAGATACCCGAAAAGTCGATGTAGACAAAGGCGTCATATAAACTCTCGCATATAGCATTGAGTTCCTCGGAGCCGTACAACAGCTTCATCGCCTGATAAAACATCATACAGTCGTCCTGTTTCGTATCTTCGATCAGATATTCTTTTGACGGATCGGTTGCATCAAAACGGAATGCCCAACCATCAAAAGTCTTTGTCGCAGAGGATAAAAGACTCAGCGCCGAGATCTGAGGTATTAAATACTTTTTCATATAAATCTCCTGAAGTAATCTGAGAAAAGTATAGCACAACGCCTCTCTTTATTCAAGTATCTGTTATTTAATAACTGCCCCCACTTTTTAGGGCAGCGGTTCAAAATAATACTTGAAAGGAGTCTTGCAAATAAAAGTCAAGCCCTAAAATGAAAAAAGATGAGATTATTTGGGCATACCCAAAGCAAGGCATAGGAAACAAGCCGAAGAA
>OMTA01000050.1 GCA_900313895.1 uncultured Eubacteriales bacterium
AGGAGAGCGCCTGTTCGATAATGACGTCAAAGAGGGCTTCGCGCTTCTTTTCGGTCAGCTTTTTTGAATCGTTGACGCCTTCGATGATACAGCCCTGAGGGAGGATCACCGCGGCGGCGCAAACGGGCCCGGCAAGAGGGCCTCTGCCCGCTTCATCAACACCGCAGACGGCTTTGTAGCCTTTTTCGGCGGCTTCTTTTTCGTAATATAACCAATCCATGATTGACTCCTTCAAGAAAATTGACAGTTGACAACGGAAAGTTGATGAAATAATAATATGTGTTACTCGCTGCGCTCAGACAATCAAACAATTCCTCACCCGCCATTGGCGGGAGCTCCCTTTACCAAAGGGAGCCTATGGATGCTCGAGGGTGATCCTGCCGAGCTTGGCTGCGCGGAATTCGTCAAGGATCGTCGCGGCAGCGCGCTCGGTATCCGCTTCACCGCCGGAGATCAACATTCCGCGGTGCTTGGCGATCACGGCAAGCAGCTCGTAGGAAGGGCAAGCGAGATCGTCATCCGTCAGGCTGTAGCGTTCAACAAACTCAGGCGTTTTCAGCTCTTTGAGCAGGTCGAGCAGTCGGATGGCAAGCAGCTCGATATCCATGATATTGTCCTTGATCGCGCCGGTGAACGCCAATCGTTCGCCGACGGTCTGGTCGTCGAATTTTGGCCATAATACACCGGGGGTATCCAGCATCTCAAAGCCCTTGGCGACGGTGAACCACTGGTTGCCGCGGGTGACGCCGGGACGGTCTGCCGACTGCGCCTTGTTCTTCTTGGAGATGCGGTTGATGAAGGTGGATTTGCCGACGTTCGGGATGCCGACGATCATGACGCGCATGGTGGGGTTGAGCATTCCTTTTTTGTGATAGGCTTCGATCTTATCGGACAACAGATCGCTGAGCGCGGGGACAAACTTCTCCACTCCCCTGCCGCTTTTGCAATCGACCGGGATCACGCGGACGGTTTCGCTTGAGAGCGCGTTGATCCACTCGCGTGTCAGTCGCTTATCCGCCATATCGCTTTTATTGAGCAGGATGACGCGCGGCTTGCCGGCGGTCAGGGACGCGATATCCGGGTTGCGGGAGGATGACGGGATGCGCGCGTCGAGGATCTCGGCGACCGCGTCTACCAGACGCAGATCCTTTTCGATCTGACGCTTGGTCTTTGTCATATGTCCGGGAAACCACTGGATCGTCTGAGTATGGGGCGTATCGGAAGCCGTGGGTTTTTTTTGCTTTTTCGGCTTTGCGGCGGGCTTTTTCGGGATGGGCTTTGCGGCACGCGCGGCGTCGGATCGTCTGCCGCTCTGTTTCCGATCGGGACGATGGGTATTTTTATTATTCTTTTTCGGAATATTTCTTTGTTTCTTCATAGCGTTTCAAAAATAGCCTGCTCCATGCGAAGCAGGCAGGTTTTGTGTGGTATTACGTATGGGCGGTAGTATAAGCGGCGGAGATGGATATGCTTCGCATGATAGCGGCAACTCGACACCTCATCCGACCTTTCCCTCAAGGGGAAGGCTTCGATGATCGTCCCTACGGTAGCGGGTGGTTGTTTATTTGTACAGATAACGGATCTTTGAGAGATCAAGGACGGGCTGGCCGCTCTCGTTGTAGGAATGAGGGATGATATCGAGCTGCGCCTTGCCGATGATATCGGAAACGTTGATGAGCCCGACCTCATTAAAGCGACTGTCGAGGGATACGGTACGGTTATCGCCCATGACAAAGACCTTGCCGTCGGGGATGATACCGTTGACCTCCTCGGGTGAGCGGTCGCCCTGCTTGGTGATGCCCTGGATATAATCCTCTTCGATCAGCTCGCCGTCAACGTAGACCTTGTTGTTCTCGAAATCGATCTGAAGATCCTGACCCTCGGTCGCGATGACGCGCTTGATCAGCGCCTTGTCGTACTGCTCGCCGTGGCTGATGACGACGATGTCGCCCTGATGGGGCTGATAGAACAGGTCGGTGATGACGACCTTGTCGGTATTAATCAGCGTCGACTCCATCGAGGGGCCGTCTACATCGATGATACGGAAGAAGAAGGTCATCACGATCAACACGCAGATCAGCGCCATAAACAGGCTGCCGAGCCAGTCGTAGACAGTCGAGGTGACGGGGCTTTTTTTCAGTTTGATTCTATCGATACCGTCGTCGACAGCGGGAGTTGTTTCGACTTTCGCCTTCTCCTCTTTGACGGCGGGTTGTGACGTTTCTTTTTTCATGGGTACATCTCCATGGATAGTTTCTGTTTTTTAAATAGCGGAATGTCGCGCTATCCCCTACAGGTGGAGCGGGTGTGCTTCGCAGGATAGACCGATAAATCTGAAAGGTCTCGGACGAGCAATGCTCGTCCCTACGAATGCAGCGCCTGCGCGGGAACCCTCGGTCAACGTTCAGCGACATCTTTATCTATAAGTAATAATACACGCAAAAAGTGGACTTGTAAAGCCCCCTTTCAGTTTTTTATTTACGGATCTCTTCTTTGACCTTAGCCGCTTTACCGACTCTGTCACGGAGATAGTAGAGCTTGCTGCGGCGAACTTTACCGCGGCGAACAACCTTGACGTCAACGACGTTCGGGCTGTGGAGCGGGAAAACTCTCTCTACGCCTACGCCGTAGGAAAGGCGGCGTACGGTGAAGGTTTCGGCTACGCCGGAACCGCGGCGAGCGATAACGGTGCCCTCAAACATCTGGATTCTCTCGCGCTCACCCTCGCGGATGTTAACGGAGACCTTGACGGTGTCACCGATGTGGAACTCGGGTGTGGTTTCTTTGATCGAGCTCTCTGCAATTTTCTTTAATGCGTCCATAATTTCCTCCTTAATAATCTCAGACATTCATGTCGCTTGGACAGAGGACTATCCGCTTCAAATTTGAATATGGAATATTCAGATTTGAACCCCATCAACTGTTGAAGGTATTCAAATGCCTAAATATCATATCACAAAGCGGGATAAAATGCAAGTGTTTTTTGAAAATAGTTAGTAGTTGGCGATTGGCAGTCGGTAGAATGGATTGTGCTGCGGCGTTATCAGGAGCTTTTGGCTCGAATTTTTGAAAGAAACGCCGTGAAGCTATCGGGGGGATCGGCGGTGAACTCGATGTATTCGCCCGTGACGGGATGGATGAATCCGAGGCGGTAGGCGTGGAGGCACTGGCCGCCGAGGGAGGTGATGACCTTCTTCGGGCCGTAGACGTCGTCGCCCGCGATCGGATGTCCGATGTACGCGAGGTGGACGCGGATCTGGTGGGTTCTGCCGGTTTCGAGGCGGCAGGAAATATAGGTGAAATCGCCGTAGCGTTCCAGTACCTTGATATGGGTCACGGCGGGCTTGGAATTCTGCTCTGTGACGCACATACGCTTGCGGTCGGTCTTGTGGCGACCGATGGGCGCGTTGATCGTGCGTTCGTCGTCCTTGATATTGCCGTAGGCGACGGCGAGGTACTCGCGGGTGAAGCTGTGGTCGGCGATCTGCGCGGACAATCCCGCGTGGGCGACGTCTGACTTTGCGACCGCAAGAAGTCCCGAGGTGTTTTTGTCGATGCGATGGACGATCCCGGGGCGGAGTTCGCCGTTGATGCCGGAAAGATCGTCGCCGCAATGATACATCAGCGCGTTGACCAGAGTGCCGGAATAATTGCCGGGCGCAGGGTGGACGACCATGCCCTTGGGCTTATTGACGACGAGAAGATGGTCGTCCTCATAGACGATATCGAGGGGGATGTTCTCGGGGATGATATCGACGGGACGCGGCGCGTCGACGATCACACTGACAGCGTCTCCGGCAGTCAGCCGGGTGCTCTTTTGGGCGGGCTTAGCCCCTATCGTGACCTTGCCGTCCTCGATCAGCTTGGCGATCGCGGAGCGGCTGAGGTCGTCGATACGATCGCTGAGGTATTTATCCAGACGGACGCCGGTATCGGCGGGATCGACAGTGAAATCGAGGCGGCTCATATCAGGATTCCTCAAAGGGGGCGGGATCATCCGACGGCTTTGCCTTTTTCTTGTCGCTCTTGAGATAGTCGGAGAAGAAGATCAGATAGATGATCAGGCAGATCGTACCGGCGGTGATGCAATAATCGGCGAAGTTGCAGATCGGCGGGAAGAATGACAGGCGCAGATAGTCGACGACGTAGCCGTGGACGATGCGCTCGTAGAGATTGCCGAGTCCGCCGCCGATGATCAGCGACAGGGCGATCGAGAACAGTTTGTTCTTTTTATAATTCTTTATCAGAAATATAGCGGCTACGATGATCACGATCGAGGTGGTGATCGCAAAGAACACCGTGCCGTTCTGGAACATACCGAACGCGACGCCGCGGTTCTCGGAATAGACAAGATCGAGCAGCGAGGGTACGGCATGGACGACGCCGTCGGGCTTGAGATTAGCGACGACGAAACAGCGGATGATTTCGGCGAGTACCGGGATGATCACGATGATGGCGATATACAGAAAAATCATGTATTCACGCTCCTAAAGGAATGCGGTGTACCGAAGCGGTACACCGCAGAAATGATAACATAGGGAGCGCACAGCGCTCGCGGGAGGAGCAAGCCCCTCCCCTACATTTTAATATAGGTTTATGATTTGAGGATGGCGGCGCAGCGGTCGCAGAGGGTCGGATGGTCGTGGTCGTGTCCGACGGTCTCGGAATAGCACCAGCAGCGTTCGCACTTCTCGCCCTGCGCCTTCTGTACATCGACAGTCAGCTCACCCTGTGCTTCGACGAGCTTGACATCGGAAACGATGAAAACGGCTTTCAGCTCGGGAAGTACCGACTGAATGAACGCGTAGTCGTCGCCGGAGGCGTTGAGGGTCACACAGGTCTCGAGAGAGGTCTTGACGACCTTGTCCTTGATGACGACCTCGAGGGACTTTTTGACGGTATCGCGCAGGTCGTGGATACGATCCCATGTCGCGATGAAGTCGTCAGCGACGTTGATCGCAACAGGCTTCGGCATATCGTTATAGAGGACGTTCTCTTTATCGTCCGAAGCGCGGTGCGGCAGGTAGCGCCAGATCTCATCGGCGGTGAACGCGAGGATCGGGGTCAGCATACGGGTCAGCGAATCGAGGATCAGATACATCGCTGTCTGTGCCGCGCGGCGGGCTTTGGAATCCGCCTTTTCGGTATATAATCTATCCTTGAGGACGTCGAGATAGAAGTTGGACATATCGACGACGCAGAAGTTGTGGATAGAATGGTAGACCTGATGGAACTCGAAACGGTCGTAGGCTTTCAGACACTTTTCGATCAGCTCGTTGAGCTTGACGATCGCCCACTTGTCGATGGGCAGCAGGTCATCGGTCGCGACCATATCGGTATCGGGGTCGAAATCGGAGATATTGCCGAGGATATAACGCGCGGTGTTGCGGATCTTGCGGTATGCCTCGGACATCTGCTTGAGGATCTCGCGCGAGATGCTGATATCGGACTGGTAGTCGGAGGATGCGACCCACAGACGGAGCACATCGGCGCCGTACTGCTTCATGACCTCCTGCGGGGAGATACCGTTGCCGAGAGATTTAGACATCTTGCGGCGTTCCATATCAAGGATCATGCCGTGGGTCAGGACAGTGCGGTAAGGCGCGACGCCCTCGGTAGCGACGGAGGTCAGAAGCGACGACTGGAACCAACCGCGGTACTGGTCGTTGCCCTCGAGATAGAGGTCAACAGGCGCGCCGAGATAGGAGCGGCGCTTGCAGACTGCGCGGTGGGAGGAGCCGCTGTCGAACCATACGTCCATGATATCTTTTTCTTTTTCAAAATGCTTGCCGCCGCACTTGGGACACACGGTACCCTCGGGAAGGATCTCGTCCGCTTCGTGGGTGAACCACGCGTTGGAGCCTTTCTTGCCGAACAGGTCGGCTACGGCGAGCATCGCTTCTTTGTTGACATAGGGCTCGCCGCAATCCTCACAGTAGAAGATCGGGATCGGAACGCCCCATTTGCGCTGGCGGGAGATGCACCAGTCTTTACGATCGCGCACCATCGCGGTGATGCGGTCTTTGCCCCACGCGGGGATCCACTCGACAGTATTGATCGCGTCGATCGCCTGATCCTTGAAATCGTCGACAGAACAGAACCACTGGTCGGTCGCGCGGAAGAGGATCGGGGTCTTGCAGCGCCAACAATGCGGATACTGGTGGATGATCTTTTTGAGCGCGAAGAGATAACCGTTCTCGTCGAGATAAACGGCGATCTTTTTATTGGCTTCGTCGGTGGTAAGACCGGCGAACTGGCCGGCTTCCTCGGTGAGGACGCCGTTGGAATCAACAGGACAGATCGTGGGGATCTCGGGATAATTGCGGCAGACGTTGTAGTCGTCGACACCGTGTCCGGGCGCGGTATGTACACAGCCGGTACCGCTCTCGAGGGTGACGTGCTCGCCGACGATCAGGAGAGATTCGCGATCGAGGAAGGGATGGCGCGCCTTCATGTATTCGAGCTCGGCGCCCTTAATGTTCGCGACGACCTCATAATCGGTGAGCTTTGCCTCCGCCATCGCGCTCTCGTACAGATCGGTCGCCATGACGTAATACTCGTCGCCGCACTTGATGACGGAATACTCGTAGCGCGGGCCGACACAGATCGCGAGGTTCGCGGGAAGCGTCCATGTGGTGGTCGTCCAGATCACGAAGCTGACCTTTTTGGGATCGATGCCCATCGCCGAGAACTTGCCGAGGTCGTCGGATACGGGGAACTTGACATAGATGGAATAGCAGGGATCCTCAGCGTACTCGACCTCTGCCTCCGCGAGCGCGGTCTTGCACTCGGGGCACCAATAAACAGGCTTTAAGCCCTTGTAGATATAGCCCTTGTCTGCCATCTCGGCAAACACCTTGATCTGTTCCGCCTCAAAATGCGGATTCAGGGTGATGTAGGGATCGTCCCACTCGCCGATGACGCCGAGGCGCTTGAACTGGTCGCGCTGGTCGTCGATATAGCCCTTGACGAATTCTTCGCAAAGACGACGCAGCTCGACGACGGAGATATCGGCGGAGGAGCCGATGCCCGCCTTGGCGCGCGCCTTCAGCTCGGTGGGGAGTCCGTGGGTATCCCAGCCGGGTACGAAGGGTGATTGGAAGCCCGCCATGTTCTTATAGCGGACGATAAAATCCTTGAGGATCTTATTGAGGGCATGGCCGAGGTGGATATCGCCGTTGGCGTAAGGAGGGCCGTCGTGAAGCACATAGAGCGGCTTTCCCTCGTTCTTTTTGATCAGCTTATCGTATACCTTCTCCTCTTCCCAGCGCGCGAGGGTCTTCGGCTCGGACTGAGGCAGTCCGCCGCGCATCGGGAAATCGGTCTTAGGCAGATTAAGCGTCGCGTTATAATCCTGAGACATTTTCATACACTCCAAATAATAAGGTGGTCGCCGGAGGCAAAATGCCCGCGGCGAAAAAGTTTCCTGAGATCGCGCGGACGACCGATGGTCGTCCCTACGCACAGGAAGGCTTTAAACACAACTATTCCGTCAGCCCGAAAACGAGCTGACGGTAGTATGGGTGTGCCTAGGGCACATTGAATATTGAAAACTGAATAATAATAGTTACTCGCGGAATAACTCCGCTCGAACAATGATGCAATTCCTCAGTCGCCTTTGGCGACAGCTCCTTTTACCAAAAGGAGCCTAAAATTACTCTACGTCGTAGTTATCGCCGAATTTGAGACCCTTGAACTTGGAGGGGTCGTGCTTGACCTCGACGCGGACGGTCTCTTCCTCAGCCGTGGGAGCGGGAACTTCTTCCTCAACAACAGGCTCGGTGGTCTTGACCATCTCTTCCTCTACATCGGGCTCTTCTTCCTTGGTATCGGGAAGGATGCTTTCGATCGGCTCGAAGGGATACTTTTCATCCAGCTCTTCGCGCTTTGCTTTCACATCATCCTCGGTCGGGAATTCCTCGACCATGGAGAGATGCTTTTTGTACATCGCGATGATCTCCTTGCGGAGCTTAGCGGTCTCGCTGTGGAGCGCCTCGAACTTATCCTTCTCGCGCTCGGTAGCCATCTCAGCCTCGGTCAGGATGGCACGGCTCTTCTTCTCGGCAGACTTGATGATATATGACGCCTTGTTGTTCGCCTCTTTGATGGTATTATCAGAGAGCTTCTGAGAGGTGAGCAGGGCATTGCGGACGGTCTCCTCGTCCTCGCGATACTGCTCGATCTTCTTAGCGAGAATGCCCATCTTTCTGACAAGCTCGTTCTTCTCGCCCTGAAGCTGCTCGATCGTAGAGATGACGTCTTCGATGAACGCCTCTACATCATCAACATCGTAGCCTTTGCCCGCTTTGTGAAATTTGACATTCTTGATCTCTTCGATACTTAACATAGTATTGCACTCCTATCTAAAGTGTTTGACAGAAACCCTCAGTCTGCCCTTGCGGGTCAGTCCGGAATTTGCCGACAAAACATATTTACCGTATTTACGAATGGTGACGGTCGCGCCCTCATGAAGGGGCTTTGACACATCGGTAGAGACGACATGGTCGATCATGACCAGCTCGGATCGGATCAGCCTTGCGGCTTTTTCACGCGAGAGGTTGGTCACGGCGGCGACAAAGGCGTCGAGCCGCAGAGAGCTTAAGGTAAAGCTCAACTCCTCGATATCGTCGGAAACGGGAAGATCGGTCAGATCCGCGTAGGTGATACTAACCCCTACCCTGCCGATCTGAGTGACCTGCGTCAACACATAATCCGCTACGTCGTCACGGACGAATACGACGGCGCGTCCCTTTTCGCAAAGAATATCGCCGATGGCAATCAGGAATGTGAAGACAGGAGCACATAAGGAAACAGCCGCGACGATATCGGTATGAGAGCGACGATCGGAAAGCTGTACTCGTCCGCCGAAGCGCCCAGCATCACGCGGGTCGCGTCCGGATAGCCGCCGTAGAACATAATATCGCGCTTAGGCGAGATATTATCGCGAAGGTAAAGCTGCTCATGCTCGTTGAGAAATCCGAGAAAGCGCGGACAGCCCGTCCGCTCGGACAATTCGATCGCGTCGTACGCCCTGGATAACAAGAGCTTATCCTCGGCGTTGTTAGTATATCCCAAAGGACTTAGAAATAAACGCCGCTGTGCTCGAGTTCATCCAGAAGATCGTCGCCGGTGAGGTCGACGTTGTTCGGGATGATGATAAAGGTCGAGGTCGCGACCTTTTTGATCTTGCCGCGGTTGGCGTATGCGACGCCGGACAGGAAGTCGATGATGCGGCGCGCCATATCCTTGTTGGTGTTCTCAAGATTGAGGACGACGGTGTGGGTTTTGATCAGCTCGTCCGCGATGTTGCGGGTCTCCTCACCGAAGCGCTCG
>OMTA01000178.1 GCA_900313895.1 uncultured Eubacteriales bacterium
ATTCTAATACAGAAATATAACAAATCGATACCTCTGTAACCGACAACAGGAGCAGCCGGATGACTGCTCCTGTTGATTATTATTCTGAAATAGAATTATTTAACATCGGTGACCATTTCCTTGACGGAGGTCGCGAGGGACGCGATGTTCTGCATATCGGAGGGGATGATCAGCTTTGTCGCCTGGCCGTCGGCTACCTTCTGCAGGGCTTCAAGCGATTTAAGGGCGATGACCTTGTCGGACGGATTCGCCTCGGTCAGCATCTTCAACGCGTCGGCGTATGCCTTCTGGACAGCGAGGATTGCTTGCGCCTCACCGTCTGCTTCACGGATCTTGGTTTCCTTGACGGCGTCGGCTTTGAGGATCGCGGATTCTTTGAGACCTTCCGCGACGAGGATCTGGGAGCGTTTCTCACCCTCGGCGTCGAGGATACGGGCGCGGCGTTCACGCTCTGCCTTCATCTGCTTTTCCATCGCGTCCTGGATCTCTCTGGGAGGCAGGATGTTCTTCAGCTCAACGCGGATGACCTTGATGCCCCACGCGTCGGTCGCTTCGTCGAGGATGATGCGGATCTTGTCGTTGATGGTATCGCGCGAGGTCAGGGTGGAGTCAAGCTCCAGATCGCCGATGATGTTACGCAGGGTGGTGGCGGTCAGATTTTCGATCGCCGAGAGAGGACGTTCCACACCATAGGTATAGAGCTTGGGATCGGTGATCTCAAAATAAACGACGGTATCGATCTGCATGGTGACGTTATCACGGGTGATGACCGGCTGGGGCGGGAAATCGACGACCTGCTCTTTCAGAGAAACGCGCTTTGAGATACGGTCGATGAAGGGCACCTTGATGTGCAGGCCTGTTCCCCATGTCTGGCTGTACGCGCCGAGACGCTCGATGACATACGCGTGCGCCTGCGGGACGATTTTGATATTGCGCGCGATCACAATGACGATCAGCAACGCGATGATTCCGATAACGATATATGCTGCAAACATAATAAATTTCCTTTCTATAAGAAGCGGCGCATTGTCAGGATTCTTTCACCATCAGCTTGACGCCTTCGATGGCGGCGACGGTGACAGACGCGCCCTTTTCGATCGACTTGCCGTCTACCGAGCGTGCCGACCAAGTTGTATTGCCTACCTTGATAAGACCTTTTGCCGCGGCGTTGTCGATCGTCTCGATGACAACACCGGTTTTGCCGATGGTTCGATCGGCGTTGGTTGCCTCGGCTTTTTTGACCTTGATCCGTTTGACCAACGGTCGCGTGATGATCAGTGCGAGCGCCGATACGACCGCAAACACGATCAGCTGGATCGAAAGGTTTTCGCTGAACAGCGAGGTGATGCACCCCGCTACCGCGCCGACGGCAAACCAGATGGAGACCAGCTGGACGGTCGACGCCTCAATGATCGCCATGATCACAGCGACGACCAACCATATGATTGTTACCTGACTCATAGGTCACCTCATTCCTCATGTTCCTTGAAGATCGCCTCGGGGCTATCTTCGGATTTGACAGGCATATTATATTTATCGGCTCTGCGTCCGATGAATATCGAGATAATCAGTCCGACCAATACCGGCGCGAAGAATCCCAGCCAAATATAGTTTGCGTTGATCCACGCGACGATCACCAATACAGTCATCAAGAGGATCAAAAGAACGGTAACCGTTGTGCGGGTGGAAGCTTTCTGAGAGCCGTATACGTCCTTGTACTGGTTCGCTTTATCGGCGACAGGACGATTTTTCATGAAATCGGTTTGGTTGTTTTCCATTTTGATGTTCCTTTAGTGTAGTATATGTCACTTCGGCATCAATCATTTATCGGATTTCGCTTCTGTCTGTGAATCGACCGATCCGATATCGATGATCGTACCGGAACCGCCGCTGACTCTGGGCAGCTCGCCATTCCATTTTTCGATCTTTTTGTTTTCAAGCACCTGATCCGTCAGTGAAGCGGAGATGGACTTGTTCGCCTCTGCCTCACCCTGCGCGCGGATCTTCTTTGCTTCTGCGTCAGCCTGAGCGTTGGTGATCGAGGTCTTTTTCTCGGTCTCTGCCTTCAACAGCTTTTGCTGCGCGACCTGCTTTTCTTCGATCGCGGTGATGAACGCATCGGAAAAGTCAAAATCGATGATGTTGACGTCGGTGATATACAAGCCGATGTCGTTGAGCTTATCGTTCAAGCCGTTGACCAGACCATCGGAAATGAGCTGACGGTTGGTAACGCTTTCCTCGGCGGTATAAGTCGCTGTGATCGCCTTGAGCACCTCGTTGACCGCGGGTACGACCAGAACATTCTCGTAATCCGCGCCGATGTTCTTATAGATGCTGTAACTCTTGGCGGTATCGACGCGGTAGTTGATCGCAAGCGTGGTATTGACGCTTTGCAGGTCCTTTGAGAACGCCTCGGTATTGACCTCCAGCTTTTGGATACGGTTATCGATCATCACGACGGCCTGCGCAAAGGGAATCTTGAAATGGATGCCCTCCTGCAAGACGCCCTCGTTGACTTTTCCGAAGGTCGTGACAACGCCGGTGTGACCCGCTTGAACGACTGTCAGCGAATTGATCAGCAGCAACGCGACCACGACTACGATCACGATCGGGATGACGATCTTTTTCCATTTGATATTGGGTACGGTTGTAACTTTATTTTCCATGATTTTCCTCCTTGATAAGATCGGAATAAAGCCTGTCGGCTTCTTGTTTATAACGTCCGGCGATACAAGCGATCACCATGACGATCAATGCTTCTTTGAGTCGATCGCGCTCGGGCGAAGGATCCATATACTCGTCAAGGATCCGACGCGATTCCTCCCCTACGCTTTCATGGGTCAGATCGCTGTGTGCGACAGAATCGACGACTCTTTCAAAAATATCGTAGAGCGCGACATCGGAAATGATATCGTCCTGCTCGTCATCCGCGTCGCCGTTGATATAGGTCATCAGCGCACCGATACGGTCGATCTGCATACAATCTCTGAGCGCGGCGATCAGCAGGATGCGTGCGATATGACGCTCGCGATATTTTTTCATGATCGGATGCGGTACAAACCCGCGTTTGATCCAGTTTTGGATCGTGGATGGTTCGAGCTTTGCCAGCGCGCAGACCTGGCTCAAGGTCAATCCGTCTGTCGCCCGTATCATCAGTAGATAAGCGGCAAATGCCGAACCGTCCGCCGGATGCGGTTCCTTCATGATTTTGTCCCCTTTCCTTAGGTTTATCAGATTATATCACAGGTTCGTTTGACTGTCAATAGTTTTCAAATGATTTTTTCAAAAATAATTAACCCTGCCCGATAATAAACGAGCAGGGTTATCATCATGTGATATATGACTTGAATGAGCGTTATTTTGAAGGCTCAAAGGTTTTTTCGGTGATGATCTCGCTATCGGCGTTGCGATAAACGACCTTGATTTTGATATCTTCCTCGATTTGCGACTGTAAGGTATCCGCAAGGGTGACAAAGGTCGACTCGGTGGCTTCCAGTGATTTATCGAGCGTTGCTTTGACACTCGGCAACAGGGATTCGTCCACCTGTGTGCGATAGGTATAATCATATACCAAAACATTTCCGTCCGCTTTGACATCGATATCCAGTACATCGGAGCTTGCCTTTTTGACCTCGTCAATGCCGGTGAGGCTGTTGGGATCGTCAAGACATTCCTTCAGTGTAGCGTACTGTTTAGAAGAAGTTTTTGAGCTGTCGGAATCATTGGCGTCCTTTGTGTCTTTGGAGTCATCGGCATCGTCTGACTTCTTTGATTCGTCAGCTTCTTTGGATTCAGCATCATCTTTTGATTGGTCTGTATCGGAAGATGTAACAGAGGAAGACGCATCGGAAGAATCCTCTTTTTTCTCGCCGCACGCGACAAGAGAGA
>OMTA01000030.1 GCA_900313895.1 uncultured Eubacteriales bacterium
TTTCTAATAAAGTAAAAAAGATTTGTATGCCCGCTCAGTTTGTTGCTACGCAACAACGAGCGATGGCTATGCGAAATGCGCGCAGAGCGCGCTTTCTTGGTCAGCAGTTATTGCCGAATCGAATATCAATCAGGTGCGGACAGCGTCCGCCCGAAATTGTCAACTGTCAAATATCCATTGTCAATTGTGAAAAAGTCCTTTTTTCACCTGTGCGATATTTGTCAGCATCTGACCGTCCTTGGTCTCGACGACCGCGAAGGTCGCGCCCATCCCGCCGCAGGAGCCGGGGTTGATCAGTCGGATGCCCTCGTACTCTTCGTTGCAGGGGATGTGGGTATGGCCGAAGAATACCGCGTCGACGCCCTCTTCCTGAGCGGCGTAGCACAGCTGTCCCAAGCCGAATTTGACGTTGTAGGCATGGCCGTGGGTCGCCATGTATTTGAAGCCGTCCAGCTCGAAGGTCACTGTCAGGGGAAGGGTGGATCCCCAGTCGCAGTTGCCGCGTACCTCATAATAGGTGATGGCGGGGTATTTCATCTTGATCTCTTCCATCTCGCCGCGACTGTCGCCGCAGTGGACGACAACGTCGGCGTTTTGGTTACGCTTGATGATCTCTTTGAGCGAGGCGGACGAGCCGTGGCTATCCGAAACGACGATTATTTTCATATTTGGCTCCTTATTGCATAGTATAGTAAAGAGAATACAGTAACGAGGTGAGATTATGGCGGATAAAGAACAGATCGCAAAGCTGATCAAAAAGCTCAGCGAGCGCATGGGTACGCCGGAAAGCGAGATACAGAGCGCCGTGAACAATTCGAATTACGGCAAGCTGCTCAGTAAAATGGACGCGAAACAGGCGGCGCAGGTAGAGGCGATGCTCAACGATGAACAGGCGGCAAAGCAGTTTTTGAGCAGTCCTCAGGCGAAGGCGATCATCAAGAGGCTGATGGGCTGATGGATGATCTGAGCGAGAAGCTCGGCTCGATCCTGAGCGATCCCTCCGCGATGAAGGAGATCGCGCAGCTCGCCTCCCAGCTCGGCGTAGATACGCCGGGCGTACATAAAGAGCCGGAGCCTGTGAAACAATCCGAGTCCGCCGATATGATGTCGATGATGAGTGGGCTGATGCCGCTGATGGGAAGCCTCAACCGCGAGGACGATACCACCCGTCTTTTGGACGCGATCCGTCCGTTTTTGAGCGAAGAACGGCGTGGAAAGCTGGATAAAGCAAAAAAGATGCTGAAGATGATGAAGCTCTTGCCGCTTATCCGGGAAATGAATCTGTTTGATTTGTAGGTGATAGGATGCCGTCCCAATCATTGGAACAGGAAGCGCTCGACCGCGTCGCGCGGATGTATTCGTCGTATGATCGTCAGCGTCGTCAGCGACCGCCGCAACCAGTTGCAAAGCCCGAACCGGAAGCGCCGCCGCCCGCGCCCGAGAAAAAGCCTGAACCGAACATAGAGAACAAAGAAGAAAAGCCGGCGGGGCTGTTGGATGTCCTTCTGCGGGATAAGGAGCAAAGCCTGATCATGCTGCTGCTCGTGATCCTCATGAAGGACGGCGCGGATATGAATACGATACTGGCGTTGATGTATCTTTTATTGTAATTGACAGTTGAAAATTGACAATGGACAGTTGCGGGAGGACTTCGTCCTCACCTGAATTGTATTTCGGTTGCAATCTCTCCGCTCAAAGTGTATAATGATTATAACACAAGCATTTCAAATTATCTATACATATGACGGAGAATTTTATGGAATATACGATCACGGAACAAGAGCCGACCCGCGCGTTGCTGGTGGAGGCAGATACCGGCGACTATGACGCCGAGGCATCGCTTGCGGAGCTGTTCGAACTGACGGAATCCGCGGGTGCGATCCCTGTGGCGGCGATCACCCAAAAGCTGCAGCATCTCGATCCCGCGACCTGTGTCGGATCGGGAAAACTGGAGGAGATCCGCGACTACTGCGAGAATGAGGACATCGACCTGATCATCTTCGATCTGGAGCTGTCGCCCGTTCAGATCCGCAACATCGAGAAGGAGACGGATGTGCGTGTGATCGACCGCACGATGCTGATTCTCGATATCTTCGCCCTGCGCGCCAAATCCCGCGAGGGTAAGATCCAGGTCGAGCTGGCGCAGCTGAAATATATGCTGCCGCGGCTGACCGGTAAGGGGATCGAGATGTCGCGTCTCGGCGGCGGTATCGGCACGCGCGGTCCCGGTGAAACGAAGCTCGAGACCGATCGCAGACATATCAAGCGTAAGATGGAGACCCTCAAAGCCCAGCTCAGGGATGTGGAGGATCACAGAAAACAGTTGCGCGACCGCCGTGACAAGGACGGTGTGATCACCGTCGCGATCGTCGGCTATACCAACGCGGGAAAATCCACCTTGATGAACACTCTGACGGATGCGGGTGTGCTCTCCGAGGACAAGCTGTTCGCGACCCTCGACCCGACCTCGCGCGCCCTAAAGCTCCCGAACGGCGTATCGGTCATGCTGATCGATACCGTCGGACTGGTTCGCAGACTGCCCCACCATCTGGTGGACGCGTTCAAATCGACCTTGGAGGAAGCCGCCCAGGCGGATATCATCCTTAACGTCTGTGACGCGAGCTCGGAGGAGAGTCGGCTGCATCTTGACGTCACCCGCGATCTGCTCGCGTCGCTGTCAAGTCTCGATAAGCCCATCATCCCGGTGCTGAACAAGTGCGATCTGATCGCCGACAACATGAGCGGAATCTCCGGCGCGGTGCGGATCAGCGCAAAGTACGGGCAGGGTATCGACGACCTTTTGAAAGCGATCGAGGACAACCTGCCGAAAAAGCTCAAACGCGTTAAACTGCTGTTGCCGTTTGATAAGGCGGGCATTGCCAACCGACTGCGCGAGAAGGCGATCCTGCACAGCGAGGAATATACCGCAGAGGGGCTTATGATCGAAGTCACTGTGGATGAGATTCAGTATGGTAGGATCAGAGAATACGTTGTTAGTTAAAAAAAGGAGCGGATTGACCGCTCCTTTTTTACTTTGCGGACGACCGATAGTCGTCCCTACGATTTCGGTAATGCGTTTATGCTGCTTGGCGGGCGGCGTGCTTTTGCAGGCCGTTGGTTGTGACGACCTTTTGGCCGCGGGTGATGAAGATCGCTTCTACCTCGGTGTCATTGAGCAGCGCCATCGCGTCGCTGAGGGAGAGGGCAGAGGCGGTGTTGCAAAGGGCGCTGAGCTTGACGGCGTTGTCGCCGATGAGGGTTAGTCCGGCAAGCGCGTTGTCGCCGTGCCGATCCGACCGGCTTTGCTGTTCAAAGCCCTGCTGATACAGCCCTGTCGATACGACCGCTTTCTCTTCGACGTCGATATAGGCAAAGTTATCGCCTGCTTTTCCGAAAGGTTTTTGCAGTCCGATACGGCGTTTGGAGCCGATATTGACGACGGTCTCGCCGATGACGATCAGCGCTTCTCTGACGTCTGACTGCTTCAGAATCTGTCCCGCTTCCTGAGCGGCATAGCCCTTTGACATCATACACACAGCGGGATTCAGACAGCCGCCCTTGCGGTCGATCTCGAGGATGCGCGCCTTTGCTTTCGTCATCGCGTGGATGCCGTCGCCGCCGAATACCGTCAGGGTGCATACCGTCCCGAGCGCGAAGAAGATCTTCTGTGTCTGATAAGCTTTGTTCGTCATATGGATCAGCTCCTTTGTTGTTATGGCTATATCTTAAGCTGTCAATATGGAATCTGTGTGATTTCAATGTGATTTTTGTGTGAAAGATATTGTTTACAGTTTTGCCACACATTTGACTTTTGACGGTGTATAATGTAAAATTACAATGTATAGCTATGTATATTGATTGCATTTTCTACAGGAGGTGAGGCGTATGAATTTTCAGGCCTTTCTGGACGTCGGCATGATCGCGCTCAGATGTATCTTACCCATCTACGCGGTGGTCATCGTCTACCAGTGCTTTGCGTCGGCGCGCCGTCACAGACGACCCGAAAAGCCCCTCGTGACCCTTGAGGTCGAGGCGACCGGTCAGAAGCTGCCCGTGCTGTTCTGGGAGAATTCCATCGGCAGGAGCAAGGGTTCGGATATCTGCGTCGCGGATATGGCTGTCTCGCGCGATCACTGTGTCCTCTTGCGCCGTCAGGAGGGATGGTTTGTCTCCGATATCGGGTCGAAGTTCGGCACCTTTGTCAACGGTGAGCCCGCCAAGGGAAGAACCAAGGTCAACATCGACGATCAGATCACCGTCGGCAACACCACCTTTACCCTGAAGCGCGGCGATGAATATCAGCGCAAGCTGCGCCCGTCGTGGTTCTTCTCAAAGGCTTCCGACAAGGGCAGTTTACAGCCGTATAAGCTGATGCTCCTGATCACGTTCTTCCAGCTCTTTATGGCGGTGGAGGCGTGCTTCTCGAACGACCGTCAGGATCTGCTGCCGCTGGCGTTTTTCGGCGGACTGGCGGTAGTGGAATGGACGTTCTTCTGCATCTCATCCTATGCGTTCAACCGCGTCAACTTTGAGATGGAGGCGCTCGGGCTGTTTCTCTCGGGCATCGGC
Organism: uncultured Eubacteriales bacterium; assembly: GCA_900313895.1. Classification (GTDB taxonomy): domain Bacteria; phylum Bacillota; class Clostridia; order Oscillospirales; family Acutalibacteraceae; genus Ruminococcoides. The sequence goes on from OMTA01000030.1 coordinate 4,570, forward strand.
GTGATGCTCGGCGTGCGGCAAAATACGGTACACGCGCCCGACGCGGGCTTCCGCATGGCGCTGGTTCAGTTGATTGCGATGACGCTCGGCATCGTCGTGTTCTCCTTCCTCGTTAAGTTTATCGAAAAGCCCGACAGGGTCGACTCGCTGCGTATGTATATTATGATCGGCGCGGTGATCCTGCTGGGTATCAATATCGTGTTCGGCACCGTCACCAACGGTGCGGCAAACTGGATCCGTCTGGGCCCGATCACCGTACAGCCCTCGGAGTTTGTCAAGGTCGCGTTTATCTTTGTCGGCGCGAGCGCTCTGGATAAATTACAGACGAAACGCAACTTCTTCGAGTTCATTATCTTCTCGGCGATCTGCGTCGGCGCGCTGGCGTTCATGGGCGACTTCGGTACCGCGCTGATCTTCTTTTTGACCTTCCTGTTGATCGCGTTCATGCGTTCGGGCGATTTTAAAACCATCATCCTCGCCCTTGTGGCGGCGGCGTTCGCGGTCATCCTCGTGCTGAACATCAAGCCCTATGTCGCCGATCGATTTGCGACCTGGGGTCATGCGTGGGATGACGCCTACAACCACGGCTATCAGCAGGTCAACGCCATGATCTACACCGCCTCGGGCGGACTGATCGGCGTGGGTCTGGGCAACGGCTACTTAAAATATATCGACGCGTCGGAATCCGATCTCGTTTTCGGACTGGTATCCGAGGAGATGGGCCTGATCGTCGGTTTCACGATCGCGGCGGCGATCGTCGCGCTGGCATTCTACGCGCGCGCGATCACGACTCGTTCGCGCTCGACCTTCTATTCCATCACCGCTAACTGCGCCTCGGGAATGTTCCTGGTTCAGGCGGCGCTCAATATCCTGGGCGCGATGGATATCCTGCCTTTGACGGGCGTTACGCTGCCGTTTATCTCGGCGGGCGGATCCTCTATGATCGCGTGCTGGGGACTTTTGGCGTTTATCAAGGCGGCGGATGAGAGAACCTATGCCGCAAAGCGCAGACCTGTCGCGGATAAGGATGAGGTCGAACCCGAAGAGGGCGAGGAGATCTATCCCGGCACGGTGATGATCAGAGAACCTCTGCCGGCGCGCGGCGCTGAGAATCGAGGTGGCAAGCGATGAAAAGAATCATGCGACGCTCCTATCTGGTGCTGTTTGTGGCGCTGGCGTTTTTCGGCGGCATCTGTTTTCTGGCATTCAGAGTTGTGACAGAAAACGCGAAGTGGGTGCAGCATCCCTTCAACGGCCATGTCGAGGCGACCGACGGACTTGCCGGCGCGGGCGATATCACCGATCGAAACGGTGAAAAGCTCGCCTATAACAGTGAGGATAACCACCGCAAATATAACGACGACGCTGAGGTGAGAAAGGCGCTGCTTCATGTCGTCGGCGACAAATCGATGAATATCTCGACCTCGATCCAAAGTATGTTCCGCGCCGATCTGACGGGCTATAACTTTGTATTGGGTATGGGACTTCCGAAGTCGCTGAAATCCTCGCGCGACGTTCAGCTGACCGTTGACGCGCAGGCGTGTAAGGCGGCGTACGAGGCGCTTGGCGACCGCAAGGGCGCTTGTGTCGTCTATAACTATAAGACGGGCGAGATGCTTTGCTCGGTTAGTAATGCGACTTATGATCCCGAGAATCCGCCGGATGAGGATACCGTCAACAATGACGAGTGGTACAACGGCGTGTATCTGGATAATGTATTGAGCTCCGCCTATACGCCCGGATCGACCTTCAAGATCATCACGGCGGCTGCCGCGATCGAGAATATCCCCGATATCTATGAGCGTACCTTTGACTGTGAAGGTTCGATCGAGATCGGCGGCAACCCGATCAACTGTACCGACGCCCACAGTCAGTATGGAAAGATCACCTTTGAGGAGGCGTTTGCCCATTCCTGCAACGTTGTTTTCGCACAGCTCGCGATCGAGATCGGTCCCGAGAAGATGAAGGAGACCGCCGAGAAAATGGGCTTCAATTCCGATAAGGTACACATGAGCGGCATCCCGATCGCCAAGAGCTACTATAACGCCGACGGCGCGGATGACAACTCGCTGGCGTGGACGGGTATCGGTCAGGGCTTCGGCGACTATGAGGACAAAGCGAATCCTCTGAGGATGGCGATGGTAGCCGGTGCGGTCGCGAACGGCGGCACAGCGGTATCTCCCTACATCGTCGAGGATGACGGCTCGCTGATGAACAAGCTGGGTATCGATACCAACAAGGACGGCGATACCAATATGCTCAAGGCGTCCACCGCGACACAGCTGCAAAAGCTGATGAAGGCGGCGGCGACCTACTATGACAGCAGTAAGGGGATCAAGGTCGGCAACCTGCCCTTCTGTGCCAAGACCGGTACGGCTGAGCGCGGCGACGGAAAAGCCGAGACCGCATGGTTCGTCGGCTATACCGAGGACGCCAACCATCCCTATGCGTTTGCTGTTGTCGTGGAAGAAGGCGGCTCCGGCGCTGACGCGGCGGCACCTGTCGCTGACGCGGCGGTAAGCGCTTTGGTCAATTGATAGTTGACAATGGAAAATTGAAAATTATGGGAGGGCTTTGCCCTCACCTAAAATAGATAAGCCCCTGAGAACGATTCTCAGGGGCTGTCTGTTTGAACAAAAGGGTTGATCGGAGGTGATTGACTAATCAATTCAAGCTGCACCTATAAATACAAAAGCCTTCAGGCTTTCCCGAAATTGTCCATTATCCATTGTCAATTGTCAATTCTTTTTAAATCCGTCTTTCAGGCTGACGGAGCGGTTGAGGATGATGTTCTCCTTTGTGCTGTCCTTATCCAGACAGAAGTAGCCGGTTCGCATGAGCTGGAAGTGGGCGGGAGCGTCGTAGTTTTCGATGGATCTCTCCGCGATACAGTTCTTGAGAACGGTCAGAGAATCGGGGTTGAGGGATGACAGGAAGTCCGCGCCGTTTGCCTCCGGCTCCGCGACCGAGAACAGGTTGTCGTAGAGATTGACGGTTGTGCTGACATAGTTCTGCGCGTCGACCCAGTGGATCGTGCCGCGAACCTTTCTGCCGTCGGGCGTGTTGCCGCCGCGGGTCTCGGGATCGTACTCGGCGTAGACCTCGACGACGTTGCCGTCGGCGTCCTTTTTGCAGCCGGTGCAGCGAACGACATAGGCGCTCTTGAGGCGAACCTCGTTTCCGGGATAGAGGCGCTGATACTTCTTGATCGGCTCCTCCATAAAGTCGCCGCGTTCGATATAACATTCGCGTGAGAAGGTGATCGAGCGGCTGCCGTCGGCTTCGTTGTTCGGATTGTTCTCGACCTCAAAGGTCTCGGACTGACCCTCGGGATAGTTGGTGATGACGAGCTTGACGGGATCGAGCACGACCATCACGCGGCGCGCGGTCATGTTGAGATCCTCTCTCAGACAATGCTCCAAAAAGCCGTACTCAACGGTGGAGTTGACCTTGCTGACGCCGATACGGTCGCAGAAGTTGCGGATCGAGCGCGGGGTATAGCCGCGTCTGCGCAGACCGCAGAGGGTGGGCATTCTGGGATCGTCCCAACCGCTGACATAGCCGCCTTCAACTAAGGCGCGCAGCTTGCGCTTAGACATGACGGTATGGTCGATACCGAGGCGCGCGAACTCGATCTGGCGGGGCTTAGCAGGCAGGGTGCAGTTGTCGATGACCCAATCATACAGCGGACGATGCGCCTCAAACTCGAGGGTGCAAAGGCTGTGGGTGATCCCCTCGATCGCGTCCTCGATCGGATGGGCAAAGTCGTACATCGGGTAGATGCACCACTTGTCGCCGGTGCGATGATGGTGCAGCCGGTTCATGCGATAGATGACGGGATCGCACATATTGAAGTTGCCGGAAGCGAGGTCGATCTTCGCGCGCAGGGTCATCTTGCCGTCCTCGATCTCGCCGTTCTTCATCTTTTCAAAGAGCATGAGATTCTCTTCGACGGGACGGTCGCGATAGGGCGATTTTGCGGGAGTGGTCAGATCGCCGCGGTATTCACGCATCTGATCGGGGCTCAGCTCGCAGACGTAGGCAAGCCCTTTTTTGATCAGCTCGACCGCGCAATCATACATGGTGTCAAAATAATCGGACGCAAAGTAGAAGCGATCCTCCCAGTCAAATCCCAGCCAGTGGATGTCCTCCTTGATGGCGTCGACATACTCGACGTCCTCTTTGGTGGGATTGGTGTCGTCCATACGCAGATTGCAGACGCCGCCGTATTTCAGCGCGGTGCCGAAATCGACGCAGATCGCCTTTGCGTGGCCGATATGCAGATAGCCGTTCGGCTCGGGAGGAAAGCGGGTGTGTACCTTCTTTCCGTAGTAGTCGCCGCCCTCGGCGATATCTTTATCAATAAAGGTGTGGATGAAATTTGAGGACATCTCCCCGGTGTTCTCCACAGGTGTTTTCATTTCATCAGACATTTCATATTCCTCGTTTCTTGCCTTCCTCTCGAGAGGAAGGGAGACCGCATCAGCGGTGGATGAGGTGGATAGAAGCACCTCGGTATATTTTCTCTGAGAATGAGGCGACAGACACCTCATCCGTCACCGCCAACAAGTTGTCGGCGACACCTTCCCCTCAAGGGGAAGGCTTAAGCAAGCTTTTCAAGCCCGAGCTCCATGCGGCGGAGACTTTCCTCTCTGCCGAGGATATCGAGGATCTCGATCGCGCCGCCGGGGGTGACGGTCTTGCCGGCGACGGAGATACGCGCGGGCCACATAACGGTGCCGTTCTTGACCTCGAGCTTTTGGGCGAGATTGATCAGCGCGTCGTGGATCTGATCGCTCTCCCACGCGGGTAGCGCGGACAGCTCGTCATAGACCGCTTTGAGCATGACGGGCGCGTTCTCAAGATTGGTCTTGCTCTTTTTGTTGATATACAGCTCCTTCTCGTAGGCGGGAAGCGCCTTGAAAAAGTCGATCTTCTCGGGGATATCGGTGAGCTTGGTGGTGCGCTGCTTGAGGATCGCGGCGATCTTGAGATGATCGACGGGTGCGTCGCCCAGCGCTTCCTTGAAATACGGCTCGGCGATCGCGGCGAATTCTTCGTCGGTCATCGCCTTGATGTACTCGCCGTTGAACCACTCGAGCTTGTCGTAGTCGAAGACAGCGGGGCTTTTGCTGATACCGCTGATGTCAAAGACTTTGCACAGCTCGTCGAGGGTGAAGATCTCCCGGTTGTCCTTGGGACACCAGCCGAGCAGAGCGATGTAGTTGATGATCGCTTCGGGCAGATAGCCCTCCTTGATCAAGTCCTCAAAGCCTGTCGAGCCGTGGCGCTTAGAAAGCTTTGAGACAGAGCCGTCCTCGTTTTTGCCGTTGATCAGCGGCAGGTGGATATAGGTCGGGATCTCCCAACCGAACGCTTCATAGAGGAGGTTATACTTCGGAGTGGAGCTGAGATACTCGGAGCCGCGGACGACATGGGTGATGCCCATCGTGTGGTCATCGATCACGTTCGCGAAGTTGTAGGTGGGATAGCCGTCCTGCTTGATGAGGATCTGATCCTGCAGCTCGCTGTTCTCGACCGTGATCTCGCCGAATACCGCGTCGGTAAAGGTCGTAGAACCTTCAATCGGCATCTTCTGGCGGATGACGTAGGGGATGCCCGCGTCGAGGTTCTTTTGGATCTCTTCTTCCATATATTTGCATGGTAAAAATATCATCTAAAGTTTTATTCATATCATCAGGGTCTCTTGCTACTAATTCTTCTGGTTCAGCGTCGTTGTTTTCATCGATTTCTTCCTGAGAATCTTCAGCTAAATTTTGAGCTATCTTGTTATGGGCATTCAAAGTTTGATTTAAACCTTTTTTAGTGTTTGCGTTATTTCCTTGTCCAAAATTTACTATACTTACTGTATTACGACGAGCATCGTCGGAATCTCTAACTATACCAACTGAATTGAATTTATTATCACTCATGTTTAGCATATTATCAGCATCATCGAAATCAGCCATTATATTTTGAGGTATTTA
>OMTA01000122.1 GCA_900313895.1 uncultured Eubacteriales bacterium
CTTGCGCAGAAGGATAAATACGCTCTCTTTCTCTCCTCCAGAAACCGCAGGATATCTCGTGAATCGGTACAGAAAATTGTATACAAGTACCTCGAAAAAATCGGTCTGGAAGCGCAGGGATATTCTGTGCATAAGCTGCGCCATACCGCCGCGACGCTGATGTATCAGCACGGAAACGTAGATATCCGTGTCTTAAAGGATGTTCTCGGGCATGAGAATCTCAGTACAACGGAGATCTACACGCACCTTGACAGCAGTCAGATCGAGCGCGCCGCAAAGAGCAATCCACTCGCTAAGGTCAAGTCAAAAAAGTAGCCCTCTTCCCTATTTATCAGATAATTACAAAAGCCAATGCAGGTTTTGCGCTTGCATTGGCTTTTTGTTGTTATGAAATGTATTCTTCGATTTATGCTTCGCTGTAGTCCGTTACATCGTCGGATGAAGCGAAAACATAATTTATCAGCATCGTTCTGTACGTGCTGTTTGTGTATTCGTCGAAGAGCTTTTTAAATGTATCGATAAATTGATCGGGCGCTTTGACGACATCGTTGGAAATAGGCTCATGATCCTTTAGCTGAACCAAATAGTAACTCTTACCACGATTTAGCAAAAGAACGCCGTAGTCGTTCGTGAACAGAACATCTTTATCGCATTGATAAGCTTCAATAGCATCAAAATCATCGTCGCCGAACTCGGTATACTTGATCTTTTTACCGGTTTTCAGAGATTCTCTGATCGCTTTTGCAGTATCATCATCGATGGCTTTATGTTTTTCATCCGGAACATACCCGTAGTCAGGGTCGTAAAACTCGTCGTCGTAGTTGTACTCGATCATATAATAGTGATCAAATACGATATTTTTAACATTTTCACTGATCGTATCATACTGATCTTCCCTGATAAAAATACGATTTGGAGAATATGAATAATCGAAATGATCCATACTTAGGTCGATATTGAAACTATAGGATAGTAACGGATTATAGGAAATGCCGTCACGATCGAACGATACGCATTCAATGATGATCGGATTTTGTTCGTCGGTATTATAGGACAGCATTTCGCCGTATCTCGATGACAGCAGAACGGGAACATCCTGTTCTGTAAGATAAGAGTTGGTAATATCGTTTGTAGCGATCAACGACAGGCTCTTGGATAAATCAGCTTTGCGATAGGTGTAACCGCGGAAGGTGAAGCTGTCTTTTGTATCGTCACAGTAGACAGCATGGTTCTCTTTCTTTTCATCGAGATACTGACAGGAGCAGAGCGTTACCGCAAGCATAACGATACATAAAGCGATACTGATGATTTTAACTATCGGTTTCATCCTCTTCCCCTCCTTATGTCAGATTGAGCTTTTTGCTCATGATGAAGCGGGTGATCAGGAAATAGATCAGTGATACGACCAACTCCAGTATGATTCCGCCGATGAATACGATATGGAAGAACGCGGTTATATTCTCGATAATCCACATTGAAATCCTGTTCATAGCTTCATAATTCAAGGTGCTGAAGATGATGATCAAAATGGTTCCGATTATCTGAGAAATAATGTACAAGCCGAAATATGCGCCGAACGCGAGCAGGATCTTTCTCTTTTTCGCCAGTTGACCGACGGATATGCAGAAATACATACAGAGAGTTGAGCTGATAAAAGAAACGAAGATCAGCAGTACAAATTCAATGAGATACAGGATAAAATTGCCGTCGGAGTATTCTGTGTATCTGCCGATCAGGAAACCGGTCGCCTTTATGATCTCGATGTTCATCTCGCCGAGTGTGACGATGATAAATGACAGGATGATCGAGGCAAAGGTCCCCAGATAAAACAGCATCGTGACGATCAGTTTGGAAAAGATATGCTGGGTCGGCGTCACCGGTAAGGTGTGGCTGAGATAGCCTTCGTTCGAATACATCCCCTGGTAGAATCGAACGATCGAAACAACAAATGTCAGTACAATCGCTATGATGATGGAAACGACATAAAGAAACACGGATGATCCGAATACAATATTGTAAACGGTTGATGAACCGTCCTCAAACAGCTGGATAATACGGTTGAGCGCAGCGATCCCGAGCAGGATCAACTGAACCGGCAGCAGAAGCTTGAGATAGGATGAAAAGTCATATTTGATCAGCTTTCTTACCATTTGAACACCTCCCTGAACAAATCGTCGACGCTTTTGCCGTGCGCTTCGCGGATTTGATCGACCGTATCGTGCAGAACGATCTGACCGTCCTTGATAAAGATGACGTCATCTAAAACCGATTCGATATCGGAGATCAAATGGGTGGAGATCAAAACGGACGCCTCGGGATTATAGTTGTTGATAATGGTAGAGATAATATAATCACGGGTTGCAGGATCGACTCCCGCGATCGGTTCGTCAAGTACATACAGCTTTGCGCTGCGACTCATGACAAGGATCAGACACACCTTCTCCTTGTTGCCTTTTGAAAGGCTTTTGAGGCGTTCTTTGCGATCGATCCCAAGCCTTTCGATCATTTCGTATGCAAGATCGAAACGAAAATCGTCGTAAAAATCCGCAAACATCGCGACGATCTTTTCGACCGTCATCCAGTTGTTGAGATAGCTGACGTCGGGAAGATAGGATACAAGCGTTTTCGTTTTGACGCCGGGCGTATTACCCATGATGGTCAAGGCGCCGGAAGTCGGCGTCAATAATCCGTTGATCAGTTTGATCAGAGTCGTTTTACCTGCGCCGTTAGGTCCGAGCAGGCCGATGATCTTTCCGCTCTCGACAGTCAGCGTGACGCCGTTGAGCGCGGGCTTTGCGCCATAGCTTTTGTATATGTTGTCACATCGAAGAATCTCACTCATTTTGATACTCCTTTATCATTTCGATAATACTCTCTTTTGTCAGTCCGAGGCCGTACATATCATTGAGATATGAGGTGGTTTTGTCGGCGACCAGCTTTCGCATGATTTCGGCGGCAAGCTGCGTGTCTTCATTGACATACCATCCGGATCCGCGTATGGAATGGATGATACCTTTTTGCTCAAGCTGTTCAAAGGATTTTTGAACCGTGTTTGGCGTAACACCGGCGCTGACGGCAAGTTCGCGAACAGACATCAGCTTCTCCCCTGCCCCGATCTTTCTCGTCGCGATCAATACACATAGATGCTCGCATAGCTGCGGACAGATCGGTCGCTTTTTATCGGGCTTCCAATTCAAATCGATTCCTCCTCTGTACTGTATTACTTTACTAATACAGTATCACAAAGATCAACGTTTGTCAATAGAAAAAGAGTCAAAGGTAAGAATTACCCTTGACTCTGAATAAACGAATCGGTTAGTCGTTAGTATAATTGTCGAAATAGCCTTGCACCAAAACGACGGGGGTGCCCTTGTCGCCCGAACCGGAGGTCAGATCGCATAATGAACCGATGAGATCGGTCAGCTGTCTGGGGGTCGTGCCCTGGGACGCCATGTTGCCGACAAGGTCGGCATCCTTGGAGCGGATGCTCTCGGAAATAGCGGCTTTCAGCTCGTCGCCGCTCAAATGCTTATAATCGTTATCGGCAAGGTATTTGAGCTTTAGCTCATTGGGAGTACCGACAAGTCCTGCTGTATGCGCGGGAGATACGACCGGATCGGCGAGCTCCCAGATCTTGCCCTGAGGATCCTTGAAGGCGCCGTCGCCGTAAACCATGACCTCAACCTTTTTACCGGTCGCGGCGAGGATCTTCTCGCGGATGTCTTCCACCAGCGGTTGGGCGTTCTGCGGGAAGAGCTTGACAGTATCCTCCGTGGATTTGTTGGAGCCTAACAGACCGTAGTTTTCGTTGTAACCCGATCCGTCTATGGGAGCGTTCATGATATCATCCAGTCCGCAGACGGTCTTTGCGCCCGCGTCCAGGAGGATCCTTTTGGTACGCTTGCGGGTATGGATATCACAGGTGAGGACGGTATCGGTATATTTCAGGATTTCTTTGGGACGGTTGGCAAAAATGATCTCTACCTCTGCCCCACTCTCGCGGATCAGCTGACCGTAGTAATCGACGTAGTCTACACCGGTAAATTCGTGCTTGTTAACGCCGAACAGCTCGCGGTATTTTTCGAGGGTCAGAACATCGCTGTAGGGATTCACGCCCGCGTCATCGAGTTTATCGAGGGATACAAGCTCGTTTCCGACCTCATCGGACGGATAAGATAGCATCAGAACGATCTTTTTGCAGCCCATCGCAATTCCGCGCAGGCAGATCGCGAAACGGTTGCGGGAGAGGATCGGGAAAATCACGCCGACGGTTCCGCCGCCGAGCTTTGCCTTAACATCCTCTGCAATATCCTGAACAGAGCAGTAATTGCCCTGTGCTCTTGCTACGATGGACTCTGTGATGGAGATGACATCCCTGTCCCTGATCTCAAAACCCTCTGCTTCAGCAGCACCGAGGACTGAATCAGTTACGATCTCTGACAAGTCATCGCCTTTGCGGATGATGGGGCATCTGATGCCTCTTGATACTGTACCAACTCTTCTGTCTGACATAGAGCGTTCCTCCAATATTATTATTCCGCCGATTATTATATAGGAAATTTATTTTGAATTAAAGAATGATTACTTATACACAAATAAAACGACGACCGGTATTTCCGATCGTCGTTGTAGGTTTCTGGCGGAGCCGCAGGGATTCGAACCCTGGTGCCCGTGAAGGCAAACGGTTTTCAAGACCGCCTCGTTATGACCGCTTCGATACAGCTCCATTTAAAGGCACTTAATTATACATACATCAGAACCAGTTTGCAAGTATATCCTTGAAATGCCCTGATCTTATGCTTTTCATTGCCTTTAACAAACAGTCTTACTGACCGCACAGGATCTCGATAAGTCTGTCTAAATCTTCGTTGTTCTTATAGTCGATGACGATACGGCCGCGGCCTGTAGCGTTGTCCAGCACCTTGATCTTGGTCTTGGCGCCGAGTTCCTTCTTAAGCTTCGTTTCAACTTCCTTAAGGCTCAGAGTGAAGCGGATATCAGGCTGCTCAATGACCTGCTTCTTTGAAGGGCTGTCCTGAGCTTCGAGATACTTCTTAACAAGCGCTTCAGCCTGACGGACGTTGAGGTCACGGGTCATGATGACATCAGCAACCTTGCGCTGGTCTTCCTTTTCCTTAAGACCGAGGATGACCTTTGCATGACCT
>OMTA01000012.1 GCA_900313895.1 uncultured Eubacteriales bacterium
CTGATATCCAGGGGAACCACAGTCGTTCCGCTATAAACCAAAGACGAATCCGCACCTGTCCCTGTACATAACTCCAAATGGGTCGTTCCGTTCCATTCTTCCCAGAGCCGGATCTGGATCCGGGTGTCCTGAGCTTCGTCTTCACGGGCATCGGCCGGGCGTTCGTAACGGTCGAAGCGGAAGCCCTGATTGGTCCTTGAAAAAACGAAGGCTTCCTCTCCGAAGATAATTGCAGGGTTATATGAGTCCACGTTGCCGCTCATGGTCTGCCAAGGTACCATGGAGATCGCAGGGTCGTCACCCGGTTTGAAAAAGTGATCTGAAATGATTCCGCTCTCCCATACGCCTTGAGGCTTCTGCGCGCCTGCAAGCAGAAGCGCATCATCCTTGGAAAGAACAGCAAAAACATACGGCAGATCGTTTCCTGCCAGAGGATGCCATAATACCTTTACCCCGTGCAAAACCTGAAGCGCAGGAAACAGGCGCTCCATATCATCACGGATATCGCCTGGCCAAGCATCATCAAAAAACACACAATCATAGCACATACGACGGTCATCGGTCTCCAGTACGCAGTTTTCCGCTGACGCCGCATATGAAAGCAGCAGAACAAAGCATATCAGCAGAATATGTACTTTGCTGAATCTGATCATAGCAAACCTCATGTCAGTCATCCATTGCCTGTTGTCAAATCACTCTGCCGCACAAACCCATATTCCCCGGTGGCCGGGAACCAGACGTGGTACCACTCGTCACCGATGATCCCGATCACCCGCATGGTGTTCCAGTCCTCGTTCATGTGCCATTCGTATTCGCCGATCTGCGGTTCTGCAAAATGAATTCCGCGCCGACGGACAGCGCCTGCTCCAGCGACTTGATGTCGGGATAGCAGTGGATGATCTCCTCAGCGAGATCCATGACGATCTCCTCGACCAGCGTCGGCATATCGGCGTAGTGATAGTAGAAGGTGTTGCGCGATATCCCGCAGTTATCGGTGATATCGCGGACGGTGATCTGATCGATCGGCTGCTTTTCGATCAGCTCGCGAAAGGATTCTTTGATGGCTTTTTTGGTCAGTACGGACATTTGCGTCACCTTTTGTCTGGGAATGATAGGGTTTATGAATAATAGTCATTGCGAAGCCCCTTTAGAGGCTGTGGCAATCTCAACCGATTAAAAAGGGTAAAGGGGCTGTGAAAAACAGTCCCTTCAGTGCTTACACCGAGGAAATTTATTATAGCCGATTTTCGGGCAAAAAGCAAGCACCGCCTCTTTCTCGGATATATTCCCAAAATAAATGCTTTAAAGTGCAAAAAACTGTTGACTTATGACGAAGGATGGATATATAATAAACAGGTAATAGAGGCGCGGGCTTCATCAGTAGCCGGAAAACAGCAGGGAAAGCTGCCGGCGAAAGGGGATCCCGCCGAAGTGTACCCGCCTCCCGAGCGTGTATGCTGGGATAACGTGAAAGACGCGTTATACTGTCGTTACAGGGATATCCCTAACGGAGTGCTATTCGACCGAACTTGTTTTCTGAGCCGTGGCACGCGTCACGGCTTTTATATTTTATCCAAACAAAATTGGAGGGAAAACAACAATGTCAACAACCAAGAAAATCGTCCTTGCCGTAGCGGCAGTCGTGATTGTCGGACTGTTGGTCTGGGCTGTCCTTTCCGGCGGTTCGCTCGGTACCGTAAAGTGTCCCGATTGCGGCGGTACAGGTATTGTCGATGACGCAGACTGCGAAACCTGTTTGGGCGCGGGCGAAGTCCGCGGCACGTGGTGGGCGCTTCTGCCCCCGATCATCGCGATCGGACTTGCGCTGATCACCAAGGAAGTTTATTCCTCGCTGGCGATCGGTCTTGTATCCGGCGGTATCATCTACGCGACCGAGGCTAACGGCCTGTTCGGAAGCCATTTCCATCCGCTTGCCGCGATGAACGAGATCAACTCAAACGGACTGATCTCCGCGGTCAGAGATACGGCAGGCGTATTCATCTTCCTGATCGAGCTGGGTATCATCGTCGCTTTGGTCAATAAGGCGGGCGGATCTCAGGCGTTCGGTCGCTGGGCGGCGAAGCACATCAAGTCCCGTACCGGCGCGATGCTCGCTACCTTTGCTCTCGGCGTTCTGATCTTTATCGACGACTATTTCAACTGTCTGACAGTCGGCTCCGTCATGAAGCCCGTCACCGACGGTCACAAGATCTCTCGCGCGAAGCTTGCGTACTTGATCGACGCGACCGCGGCTCCGGTCTGCATGATCGCTCCGGTTTCCTCATGGGCAGCCGCTGTTGCAACCTATGCCGAGGATGGTCAGGGTCTGAACCTCTTTATTACCGCGATCCCCTACAACTTCTATTCGCTTCTGACCTTCGTATTCATCATCGCGATCTGCCTGATGAGCTTTGACTACGGCTCCATGGCGCTGCACGAGTTCAACGCGATGTATAAAGACGATCTCTACACCACCGGTGAGAGAGTCGACAAAGAGCTTGAGAACGAAGAGGCGAACCCCAAGGGCAAGGTCATCGACCTGATCCTGCCGGTTCTCTTTTTGATCGGCATCTCTGTCTTTGCGCTGATCTATGTCGGCGGCTTCTTTGACAGCAATCCCGATAACGCGAACTACAACAACTTTATCGGCGCGTTCGGTGATACCGACGCTACCGTCGCTCTGCCGTGGGCAGGCGCGATCGCGCTGGTATTCGCGATCGTTTACCTGATGGCGCGCAGAGTCGTCACCTTCAAGGAGAGCATGGAAGCTGTCCCGAAGGGCTTTATGGCGATGGTGCCCCCGATCCTGATCCTCACCTTCGCTACTGCTCTGAAGAACGTTACCACCGATCTGGGCGCGAAGTATTTTGTTGCCGACCTCATGTCTCACGGCGCTGCGGGACTGGCGAACTTCCTGCCTGCTATCATCTTCCTCGTAGCGGTATTCCTGTCCTTCTCGACCGGTACCTCATGGGGCACCTTTGGTATCCTTATCCCGATCGTTCTCTCGATCTTCCCGAGCGGCGAGCTTCAGGTCATCGGTATGTCCGCTTGCCTTGCGGGCGCTGTATGCGGCGACCACTGCTCCCCGATCTCCGATACCACCATCATGTCCTCCGCGGGCGCACAGTGTAACCATATCAACCACGTTTCGACCCAGCTGCCCTATGCGATCACGGTCGCGGCGGTATCCTTCGTCTGCTTCATTATCGCGGGCTTTGTCCAGAACTGGATGATCGTCCTGCCGATCGGCGTTGCATTGATGATCGCGACCCTGTTCATCATCAAGTTTGTCACCCGCAACCGCCAGAAGGCGATGAAAGAAAACGTATAATCAACCCATAAAAAAACATCCGTTGCGATCCCGCAACGGATGTTTTTTGTTGTGTAAAGTATTATACGTTGAATCGGAAGAGGACAACGTCGCCGTCCTTCATGACGTATTCCTTGCCCTCACTTCTGACAAGACCCTTTTCCTTTGCCGCCGTCATCGAGCCGCAGGCGATCAGATCGTCATACGCGATGACCTCCGCACGGATGAAGCCGCGCTCAAAGTCACTGTGGATCTTGCCTGCCGCCTGAGGCGCCTTGGTACCGTTCTTGATCGTCCATGCACGCACCTCGGGTTTTCCGGCGGTCAGATACGAGATCAGTCCCAGCAGGGTGTAGCATTCGCTCACAAGTCGGTCAAGACCGCTCTGCTCCAGCCCCAGCTCCGCGAGGAACATTTCTTTTTCATCCTTCTCCATCTCGACGATCTCCGCCTCAAGCTCCGCGCAGATCGGCAGAACGCCCGCGTTCTGCTCCGCGGCGATCTCACGCACTCTTTTGAGGCGTTCGTTGTTCTCGATACCGTTCGAAAAATCATCCTCGCTCATATTCGCCGCAAAGATGACCGGCTTGTTGGTCAGGAGCGCAACATCCGCGAGCCATGCTTTTTCGTCGTCAGTACATTCGACGACGCGCGCGGGCTTGCCTTCATTCAGCGTATCCAGAACACGCTTGAAAAAGTCCGCCTGCACCTGATACTTCTTGTCGCCCTTGACCATCTTCATGGTCTTGTCGATGCGTCGCTGTACCATCTCAACGTCGCTGAGGATCAGCTCAAGGTCGATGGTCTCGATATCGCGGATGGGGTCGACGCTGCCCTCGACGTGGATGATATCGTCGTTCTCAAAGCATCTGACGACATGAACGATCGCGTCGCATTCGCGGATATTACTGAGGAACTTGTTCCCCAGACCCTCGCCCTTAGAGGCGCCCTTGACAAGACCCGCAATATCGACGAATTCGATGGTGGCGGGGGTGTATTTATCGGGATCATACATCTCGGCGAGCTTATCGAGGCGCTTGTCCGGAACCGCGACCACGCCGACATTCGGCTCGATGGTGCAGAAGGGATAGTTCGCTGATTGCGCGCCCGCGTTGGTGATAGCGTTAAATAGGGTGGACTTGCCGACATTCGGCAGCCCAACAATGCCCAGCTTCATATATTTCACTGTCCTTTATCCAATAGTCAATTGATAATATACCACCCGACGGATGAATTGTCAATCACGGCAGGTTGACATTTTGCCGCCCGACCGATACAATAATAGCGGTGATAATATGAGAAAATACGACGCAGTGCTGTGGGATCTCGACGGAACGATCTCCGCCTCGGGAGAGGGCGTCCGCAAATGTATCCGATTGATGCTGGCTGAGATGGGCAAGCCCTGTCCCGACCTGAGCGATTTTTCCGTGTTTATCGGGCCGCCGCTGACCCAAACCTTCAGCCGCCTTTGCGGACTGACCGACGAAGAAGTCAGCCGCGCCCTGCCGATCTACCGTCGCTATTACGATATCCACGGAACCAAGGCAAACAGCCTCTATGACGGCGTGGAAAAGGCGCTTGCCGCCCTGCAAAAAAGCGGCGTGAAGATGGCGATCTGCACCTCCAAGAACGAACGCCTCGCGCGGGATGTGATCGACCTGCTCGGCATCGGCGGCTATCTTGACGCGATCTGCGGCTCTCGTGACGACGGCACCCGCAAGGAAAAGCCCGACCTGATCCCCTACGCGCTTCACAGCCTCGGCGATATCCCGAAGGAACGCGCGGTGATGATCGGCGACACCTGTTTTGATACCAAAGGCGCAGTCACCGTGGGCGTCGATTTCATCGGCGTGACCTACGGCTACGGCAGGCGCGATCTGATGGAAGAGGCGGGCGCGACGAATTTTGTCGCAACGCCCGAGGAACTGCTGACATATCTGATCTGATCATCAACAAATCCCCATCTGCATATACATTAGTAAGAATGTCAAAAGGACTGATGTATATGTTTCATTCGCTGAGGATCAAAAACTTCCGACTGATTCTCTTTTCGATTCTGTGCCTGATCGTTTTATTGGCGGTCTGTCTGCTGATGCTGCGCGCGGCGCCGCCCGATACCGTCGAGATCGATGATGAGAAGGTCGGTCTTAAGATCGGCTCCGATGAGGATATCGAAGCCTTCATCGACCGTTGCGGCTATGTGGTCGAGGGCTGTATCTCCGACGACGAGGTGACTGTCCCTAAAACATGGAACGATGCCTATACCGCCTATAACGACCTCCAAAAGCAGCAGGGCTTTGACCTGCGTCCCTACAAAGGCAAGACGGCGCGCAAGCTGGTTTACGCTTTGACGGACAGCGCCGATCAGGTGACCGTCCTTACGACGGACGACCGCATCATCGCCGCCGATATCTGTGCCCCCGAACAAGGCTCTTCACCGCGACCGTTGACCGGTCATACGCCCGCCGACCCCACATATTCCGAATGATACGCTAGGTAAAACATATGAAAGAACGACTGGATAAATATATCGCGTCCCAGACCGCCCTCAGCCGAAAAGACGCTTCGCGGGCGATCCGGGACAAGCGCGTGACCGTAAACGGCACTGTCAGCCGCGCCTCAGACGCCAAGGTCAATACCGATACCGACGTCATCGCGCTGGACGGACAACCCCTGACCTATCGCCGATACGTCTACTATTTGATGAACAAGCCCGCGGGCGTTGTTTCCGCGACCGAGGACAAAACCGAGCGCACGGTCATCGACCTGCTGCCCCCCGACCTGCGCCGCGACGGTATTTTCCCTGCGGGCAGGCTCGATAAAGATACCACCGGGCTGTTGATCCTGACCGACGACGGCGACTACGCCCATCGGATGCTGTCCCCGAAAAAGCACGTGAACAAAACCTATATCGCGACCCTAGACCGCGAGCCCGACGAGAACATCTCCGAAGCCTTCCGTGCGGGCGTCACCCTCTCCGACGGAACGGTGTGCCAACCGGGACAAGCCGTTTGCCTCGGCAATAACCGCGTCGAGGTCACGATCCACGAGGGTAAGTACCACCAGGTCAAGCGGATGTTTGCCGCCTTAGGCTTCAAGGTCGTGTCCCTCGAGCGCATCCGTATCGGCGCCCTGACCCTCGACCGGGAGCTTTCCCCGGGCGATATCCGCGTCCTCACGGGGGAAGAGGCGACCCTTGTTTTCTCGGAAAAAAGCTGAAAATCCGCCAAAAATGCCGGCGCAAGCTCCCCGAAAAGCAGGAAAACGCACCGGTTTTTTCAAAATTGCACATGAAAAAGGGCTGTTTATTCGCATTTTTCCTAGACTCCTTGTAAATTTCGCCTAAAAACCAACACCCATTTTTGCCACCCTTGGGATATTGTCTAAATTTTCGCATGAATATTTAGTGAAAAAATATGTGGTAATGGTCGGTAAATTGTGCTATATTATATCTGTACAATCACAAGTGTGACAGATTGGATAATATTGGAGGTTTTCTAATGGCTAATGTTTCATTACAACACGTTTACAAAATCTATGACGGCGGCGTTGTCGCAGTTACCGACTTTAACCTCGAGATCGAGGATAAAGAGTTTATCATTCTCGTAGGCCCTTCCGGCTGCGGTAAGTCCACAACCCTGCGTATGATCGCGGGTCTTGAGGATATCTCCAAGGGCGAGCTCTATATCGGTGACAAGCTCTGCAACGACGTCGCTCCTAAGGACAGAGATATCGCGATGGTTTTCCAGAACTACGCGCTGTATCCCCATATGACCGTTTATGATAACATGGCGTTCGGTCTTAAGCTCCGCAAGATGCCCAAGCCCGAGATCAAGGCGCGCGTTTCCGAGGCAGCTCGTATCCTCGGTATCGAACAGTACCTCGACAGAAAGCCGAAGGCTCTCTCCGGTGGTCAGAGACAGCGTGTCGCGCTGGGTCGTGCGATCGTCCGTGATCCTAAGGTATTCCTTCTCGACGAGCCGCTCTCCAACCTCGACGCTAAGCTCCGCGCTAACATGAGAACCGAGATCTCCAAGCTCTATCAGCGTCTCGGCACCACCTTTATCTATGTAACCCATGACCAGACAGAGGCTATGACGATGGGTACCCGTATCGTTGTCATGAAGGACGGCTTCATCCAGCAGGTCGATACTCCTCAGCATCTGTATGATCTTCCCTGTAACGAATTCGTCGCGGGCTTCATCGGCTCTCCGCAGATGAACTTCATCGACGCTGTTCTCGTTAAGGAAGGCGGCAAGTTCGCGCTCAAGTTTGACGAGTACACCATCTACCTGCCCGAAAGCAAGAACAAGAACGGCTGCCTCGAGCCTTACGCCGGCAAGGAAGTCCGCTTCGGTATCCGTCCCGAGCACGTACACGACGAGCCCGAGTTCCTCGAGAAGTGCGAGGACGGCAACGGCGTTATCAACGCTAACGTTGTCGTAACCGAGCTGATGGGCGCAGAGATTTATCTGTATGTCAATATCGGCGGCAACCAGGTCACCGCTCGTGTCGAGCCCACCTCCACCGCTAAGCCCGGCGATTACATCGACGTAGCGTTCGAGCTTGAGAAGATCCACATCTTCGATAAGGAAACAGAGATGACCATCACCAACTGATAGGTTGATAAAGAAATCCCCCGACTCCGGTCGGGGGATTTTTGCGCATACATTATATAATAAGAATCAACTGACGACATTCTGCGGCGTGCCGTTCAAAAAACCGCGGATATTATCGCAGACGATCCCCATCAGCCTTTGGCGTGTTTCCAGCGGCGCCCATGCGATGTGCGGCGTGATGATACAGTTTTTGACGCCCATCAGCACACAGTCCTCCACCATTGGCTCAACGGTCAGCACATCGATGCACGCCCCGCCGAGATGCCCGCTCTCCAGCGCTTCCTTCAGATCATCCTCAACAACGACCCCGCCGCGCGCAGTGTTGACGAACACCGCGCCTTTTTTCATTTTGCCGAAGGTCTCCTTGTTGAACATATGCTCCGAATCCGCGTTCAGCGGACAGTGTACCGTCACGATGTCGCTTGTTTGCAGCAGCTCGTCAAAGCCGACCTGCCTGACGCCCGCGATATCTCTCTTGCTGCGGTTAAACGCGACGACCTTCATCCCGAACGCCTGCGCGATCCCCGCGACCCTTTGACCGATCGCTCCCAGCCCGACGATACCGATCGTCTTGCCGGACAGCTCGTTGAGCGGAAAGACAAACGGCGAGAAGGTCGGACTGCGCTTCCATTTACCATCCTGTACATAGTCGTTATACCGCGCGGTATTGTTGAAATGCTCCAGGATCAGCGCAAAGGTCTGCTGCGCGACCGCGTCCGTCGAGTACGATCCCGCGTTGCAGACGGTGATCCCGTGCGCGCGGCAGTAGTCGATATCGATGTTGTTATATCCCGTCGCGAACAGCCCGATGTATTTCAGCTTTTTCGCAAGCCGCAGCGACCCCGCGTCCATGACGGTCTTATTGACGATGACCATATCCGCGTCCGCGATCGCCTCGGCGACCTCGTCATATTTCAGCAGTCCATGCTGTACTACCTCGCCGAATTCGCCCAGCGGTTCGGCGGTGACCGCCTCATCAACTACCGTCTGCGCGTCCGTCAATACGATTTTCATAGCAAACACCCTTTTATATTAATGTATTATCCAAATCCTACCATAAATCTCCCCGCTCCGCAACCATATACATCTAATAATGATTGAAATATTTTGTATCTTCCTGTAAGATTAGTGTAAATCCCGCGTATATAATTACAGACATCGGAGGTGAGAATGTGGGCGACAGGGAATTGATCAAGCTATTGAAAAAGAACCCCGCCAAGGGTTTTGACAGATTGACGGCGCAATACGGCGGTTTGCTTTATATGCTGATCCGCGGACGGCTGTCCCTCTCGCGCCACGGTTCATCCGAGATCGAGGATCTCGTCGCGGATACCCTCAGCGACTTTTATCTTCATCTCAAAGATTTCCGACCCGAAAGGTGCAGTATCAAAAGCTACCTCTGCGTGATAGCGCGCAACAAGGCGACGGATGCGCTGCGCAAAGAAAAGGTCGCCGAGCTGCCGTTGGAGGATGCCGAGGATATGATCGACGTTGCCGATGATATCGAAGAAACCGATCTGCGCGAGCAGCTTTTGCGCGAGATTAACGCACTCGGAGAACCTGACAGCGAGATCATCATCCGCAAGTATTACCTCGGTCTATCGTCAAAGGACATCGCCGCTGCGTTGGATATGACCCCCGTGAACGTCGATACCCGCGCCCACCGCGCCGTCAAAAAGTTGAAAAAGGCTCTGACAGGAGGTGCACAATGAAAAAGTCTGTATCAGATTTATTGAATAATTGTCAGCCGCAGGAGCTTGACAGCTTTCTGGATGCTGTCACCGTAAAAATGCCGGAAGAAGCTGACGGTGATAGGATCCGTGCCCTCGCCATGCAAAAAGCAGGCGTATCTCCAAAGCGCCGTGCCCTCCGCAAGGTCGCCCTGATCGCCGCCTGTATCACCGTGGTCGCCGCGATCCTTGTCGGCTGTTACGTCGCGGAAAAGGTTGAGTATGATAACGCCGTCAAATTCTTCGACCTCAATGACCTCGATACAGAGGGGATGTCCCGCGATGATATCAAGCGCGTATACCGCGATATCACCACCGAGCGCTTTCAGTATGACGACAGCTACACGGTGCTCAACCGCGAGGATTATCACGTCGAGGGCGTCGCCATCAACATAACGAACAACGCTAATAATATGAACAACGGAGCGATCGAATCACTCTCCGTCGGTCAGTTTGGCGCCGTCGGCCATGGCGATATCCCCGACGATACGCTATACTTTGTCGACGATGAGTTTCAAAAATCCGGCAAGAACGTATGGAGGACAAAGCTGCCTCATTATTATTCGGATTACTATATTGCCGGCGGTAAGGCGCTGATCTGGGGCAGTTATATCTACGACGAAGCACATGACTATATGCACACATCGGTCGCCCTGATCGACGATAAGGACGGCGCCATCCTCTGGGAAAAGACCCTCGACAGCAAATATCACTTTGACGAAGATCCTCAGGCGGTGCTGACGGACGACGGCAGGATCGCGGTTTTGACCATTGCGACCGACGATCGCTTTAGCGGTGAAAACTATTTGGTATTCCGTGAGTTGGATTTGAACGGCAAAATCGTCAAAGAGCATGAACAGCGCACGGACGATATCTATTACACCAATTTGTTAACGCCGTTGTCCGACGGCTGGCTTGCGGTGTACGATAAAGTGTTTTGCGGCGGTGGCAGTTGGACGGAATCCTACCTGCTCAAACTTGATAAGAACGGCATTATTCAAAATCAGTGGCGCTTTTCTCAGAATGACTCCGACGGCTATTCCTATGAGATCGCCGATATGATCGAGCATGACGGAAAGCTGTTTGTCTGTGCTCAGGCGCGTTCCAATTGTTCAACCCTGTATGAAAATGCGGATTATGAGAACATCCCCGAGAATACGGACAGCCTTGCCTATGGATTTACCGACAAATGGCGTGATGCGGCGCGCAAGGAATTCAGCGCGGTACTGCTCGTCTTTGAACCAAAGGACAACAAGCCCGAGCGGTTTTATACCGTTGAGGGCGCGATGGCGCTGACCGACAGCCTGCGTGTAGATGACGACGGCAACCTCGTCTGGCAGGTCGGGAGGATCGTCAAGTGTGGCTGGGCTCCATGGGCAAATTCGTATAGCTTATACGGCATCACCCGCCGCTATGACTACACGCTCGATAGTAACAAGAAACTTATCAAACAGGATCGTACCAATATCTTCAACAGCTTTCGAATTTAGCACAGTAAAGTCCCCTTTTATCAAGGGGGCTTCAGACTGTAGAAAAAGTGTCATCCTGAACGAAGTGAAGGATCTTCGAGCCACATAAAGCCTAAGATTCTTCGCTGCGCTCAGAATGACAATTCGTCTTTATCGACACGCTCAAGCCTCTTTTATCAAGGGGCTTTTTCTATATCTTGTGCTTCATTCACCCTCTGACCACAAGTCAAACAGCAGTTCACAAAAAATTTTCAAAATTGTAATATCACGGCTGTAATTTTGTCATATAATCCAAAGCTGTACAAACAGATCCGGATCATTCCTCCGAAAAATGCGATAAAAACGGCATTTTTTGAACCGAACCCATCTTTATTCTTTTACCGCAAAATATTACTGTTGTGCAATCATTATGAATCTTTTGACGGATTTTTTCGATTTGATATGGAAAAAGCACAAGAGATTTTGAAAAAAAGGTTGCAATTTCTGAGGCTTTTGTGTAAAATGTATATGAGATAGGTGGCTTCTTTATGTAAAACACCAAATCGTTCGGTATTTTGACTATTTTTGAACGGAGGAGAAATATGTCCAACAGATTATTCCAGGGCGTCATCCATCAGATGAAGGACGCTATCGACAGAACCATCGGAGTTGTAGATGAAACCGCAGTCGTGATCGCCTGCTCCGAGCTCGGCAGGATCGGCGAGGTCAACGAAAGCATCAACGCCGAGACCCTCTCAGCGACCGTTCCTTTTGTAATAAACGGACACACCTTCAAGTCATTCGGCTCTTCCTCGAGAGCGGAATACGCGGTATTTGTATCGGGCAGCGACGAGATCGCGCAGAAGTATGCCCAGCTCTTGGCGGTATCCTTATCGTCGATCAAGCAGTACTATGATGAAAAGTACGACCGCTCCAATTTTATCAAGAACGTCATCCTCGACAACATCCTTCCCGGCGACATCTACCTGAAGGCGCGCGAGCTGCGCTTCAACGCCGAGGTCAGCCGCGTCGTCATGCTGATCAAGATCACCTCCAAGACCGACGTATCGGCGTTCGATGTTGTCCAGAACCTTTTCCCGGACAAGACCAAGGATTTTGTCATCAATATCAATGAGACCGAGATCGCGCTGGTCAAAGAGATCCGTCAGGGCATTTCCTCCAAGGATCTCGAAAAGCTCGCCGGTTCCATCGTCGATACCCTTTCCACCGAGTTCTATACCCATTGTGTCGTCGGTATCGGCACCACCGTCGTCGGCATCAAGGATCTGGCGCATTCCTTCAAGGAGGCGCAGGTCTCCCTCGAGGTCGGCAAGGTATTCGACACCGAGCGCACCATCGTCAGCTACGACAACCTCGGCATCGCCCGACTGGTCTATCAGCTCCCGACGACCCTCTGCGATATGTTCCTCAAGGAAGTGTTCAAGCGCGGCTCCATCGATACCCTCGATCAGGAGACCCTGTTCACCATCCAGAAGTTCTTCGAGAACAACCTGAACGTATCCGAGACCTCCCGCAAGCTGTTCGTTCACCGCAACACGCTGGTCTATCGTCTTGAAAAGATCAAGAAGCTGACCGGTCTGGATCTCCGCGAGTTTGAGGACGCGATCGTCTTCAAGGTAGCGCTGATGGTCAAAAAGTACCTGACCTCCCAGCCCACGAAGTATTGATAAAGGCTTCCCCCCGGGGGATTCTAATTGCATCAAATATCAACCCCAAAAGGATTTGTTATTATGATTGAATTCAAGAATGTATCCAAGGTATATTCCTCCAACGGCGCCCATGCGCTCGACGACGTCACCCTGAGCATCGCCAAGGGTGAGTTCGTCTTTATCGTCGGCGCGTCCGGCGCAGGAAAAAGTACCTTTTTGAAACTGATCATGCGCGAGGAACAGCCCACCTCCGGCCATATCATCGTCAACGATATGTTCCTCGAGCGTATGCCCCGCCGCAAGGTACCGTATCTTCGCCGTACCATGGGCATCGTTTTCCAGGACTTCCGTCTGATCTCCAAGATGACCGTCTATGAAAACGTCGCGTTCGCGATGCGCTGTGTCGGCAAAAAGAGCAGCACCATCAAAAAGCGCGTCCCTTATATATTGGATCTGGTCGGATTGTCCGATAAGGCGAACGACCATCCCAACGAGCTGTCCGGCGGCGAGCAGCAGCGTGTATCGCTGGCGCGCGCGCTGGTCAACAACCCCTCGATGATCATCGCCGACGAGCCGACGGGTAACGTCGACCCTGAGATGAGCTATGAGATCATCGAGCTTCTGTCAGAGATCAACAAGCGCGGCACAACCGTTCTGGTCGTAACCCATGAGCACGATCTTGTCAAGAGCTTCGGCAAGCGTGTCATCAACATCGAGAACGGCAGGGTCGTGGCTGATTCTGCGGATGAAGAATACATCGCGATCTGACGGAGGGTAAAGTATGAGTAGTTTTGGCTACCTCATTAAAGAGGGCTTTAAAAATTTATTCAATAACCGCATGATGAGCCTTGCGTCGATCGGCGTATTGATTTCCTGTCTGGTTCTGACCGGCTCCGCGGTTTGGCTGACAGTCAACGTGACCAACAGCGTTGATTCCGTCAGCGACAGTAACGTCACCAAGGTATTC
>OMTA01000300.1 GCA_900313895.1 uncultured Eubacteriales bacterium
TCTTAGCGTTTGAATACAACGAAATGCTCAATAACGCTGTCATGGGCGCTTGTAAGGGCGATCCTCTATTGAAAGAATTGTTAGGTGTGTACGAGAAGCTTAGCTTTTATGACAAGGAAGGGAAACTGAATACAGTAGTTATCGGAAAGTATACTACTGAAATCTTTCTGAAGCACGGGTTAGTATTAGACGGTAAAGAACAGTTGGTAGAGAATTGGAGAGTTTATCCTTTTCAGTTTTTTTATCCTGTAAAGTTGATCAACGACAATACATATTACACAAAAGATACTTGTATTGTACATTGGTTTGAGGCAACTTGGCATCCTGAAGACTATAAAAGAGCCAGACGTCATGATAAGAATCCGTTGATACGTCTTTTCAGAAAGCTGCCGATTTCTTCTTTGTATTATAAGATAAGAAATAAGAAACAATAGTGATCAACGATTATGTGAACTAAAGGAAGTTATTATTTGACCTACAAACGTTTAACCATCCTGTGCGGGCACTACGGCTCGGGAAAGACCAACATCGCGGTCAATATGGCGTATGATCTGCGCTCTCAGCGCGACAATATCGCCGTCGCCGACCTCGATATCGTCAACCCGTATTTCCGTAGCAAGGACAGCCAGCAGGAGCTTGAAGCGCGCGGCATCCGCCTGATCTGCTCCGACTTCGCGTCCTCCAATGTCGATCTGCCGTCTATGCCCGCGGATCTATACTCGATCACAGACGACCGCAGCTTATCCGTGATCCTTGATATCGGCGGCGACGACCGCGGCGCCTACGCGCTCGGACGTCTGCGCGACGCGATCCTCGAGGAAAACGACTACGATATGTATATGGTCGTCAACAAATACCGACCCCTGACGCCCGACGCGCAGAGTACGCTCGAGGTGATGGGGGAGATAGAGGCGGCGTGCGGCATCCCGTTCACGGGCATCATCAATAATTCCAACATCGCCCGCGAGACGACCGCCCAAGATGTCCTCGATACCGTCGATTACGCCAACGAAGTCGGAAAACTCTCCGGACTTCCCGTTGTGTGTACTTCGGTAGAGGATCGGCTCTATGACGAGCTGAAAGATCAAATCGACCCGATATTCAGCCTGAAGCTTCAGGCAAAATTGATATAATTACAGAGAAGGGGATATGAATATGGCAAAGCTTACATTCAAGACCGACAACTGTAAAGGTTGTTCTCTGTGCGTTTACGCCTGCCCCAAGGGCATCCTGCAAATCGCCACAGACAAAATCAACAAGAAGGGTCATCACCCTGCC
This sequence comes from uncultured Eubacteriales bacterium, assembly GCA_900313895.1. Classification (GTDB taxonomy): domain Bacteria; phylum Bacillota; class Clostridia; order Oscillospirales; family Acutalibacteraceae; genus Ruminococcoides. The sequence goes on from OMTA01000300.1 coordinate 1,279, forward strand.
GAGTGCGTCGATATGGAAAAATGTATCGGCTGCGCTTCCTGTGCGATGATGTGTCCGGATTGTATTATCAAGGTAGAAAGGTAGTGAAAAAATGTCCGATAAGATTTTGATGAAAGGTAACGAGGCTATCGCCGAAGCCGCGATCATCGCCGGCTGCCGTCATTACTTCGGCTATCCGATCACGCCTCAGACAGAGATCGCCGCTTATATGGCGAAGAAAATGCCCAAGATCGGCGGTACCTTCCTCCAGGCGGAGTCTGAGATCGCCGCGATCAATATGGTTTACGGCGTCGCTTCCGCCGGCAAACGCGTTATGACTTCCTCCTCCTCTCCGGGCGTATCCCTGAAAGGCGAAGGTCTGTCCTACCTTGCGGGTTCCGACCTGCCCGCGCTGATCGTCAACGTCCAGCGCGGCGGCCCCGGTCTCGGCGGCATCCAGCCGTCCCAGTCCGACTACTTCCAGTCCACCCGCGGCGGCGGTCACGGCGACTATCACATGATCGTCCTCGCTCCCGCGTCCGTTCAGGAGATGGCAGAGCTGACCGTCAAGGGCTTTGAGCTTGCGGATACCTACCGCATGACCTCTATGATCCTTGCCGACGGTACGATGGGTCAGATGATGGAGCCGGTCAACCTTGATCTCGACGTCAAGCCCGCTCCCGAAAAGCCATGGGCGACCACCGGTACCAAGATGGCGCGCGAGCATAATATCGTCAACTCCCTCTCTCTGGTTCCCGAGGAGCTGGAGGA
>OMTA01000224.1:0-2948 GCA_900313895.1 uncultured Eubacteriales bacterium
GCCTTTCGGCTTTTGGATACTAGTTATACCTCAAATGTCAATCTTATTTAGGAATCCGGCGCGGACGGAGTTCGCCCTTAATTGTCCACTGTCCACTGTCAATCGTCAATTGATTATCGGTTCCAGCGCACGATCGAGGATCCCGTTCATCTTCGCGATCGCGATCCCGTAGTTCACCATCGGAACACCGGCTTGCTGAGCCGCCTTCTGGCGATACTGCATCTCTTTTTCATTGAGCATACAGCCGCCGCAGTGCACCACGACCCTGTACACCGACAGATCATCGGGAAAACTCCCGCCGCTGGTGAATTCAAACCGTGGCTTCACGCCCGCAAAACGCTCGATCCACGCCGGCAGCTTGACGGTACCGATATCCCCGCATTGTCTGCGGTGGGTACAGCCCTCGCTGATCAGCACGCGATCGTTCTCTTTCAGGCTCGAGAGCGCCTCTGCGCCCGCGATCAGGTTATCGAGATCACCCTTATACCGCGCGAACAATACCGAAAAGCTCGTCATCGGGATCTCCTCGGGCGTCAGCTTCGCCACCTTTCCGAACGCCTGCGAATCCGTGATCACCAGCGCGGGCTTTTTTTGCAAGCCGGCGATCGTCGCCGAAAGCTCCTCCGGCTGACAGCAGATCACGGAGCAGTGATGATCGAGCAGCTCTCTGAGCGTCTGCTGCTGCGGCAGGATGATCCTGCCCTTGGGCGCGGCGTCATCGATCGGGATCACCAGGATCACGGTGTCCCCTGCCTCGACCAGATCCGCGACGATATACTTTTCCTTTTTCTCGTCCCTGACGATATGGGCGAGCTTCTCCTTCAGCGCGTCGATCCCCGTACCGTTGATCGCGCTGACATAGATCTCCTGCGCCTGCGCCGCGGGAACGACGTCAAGCAGATCGACCTTGTTATACACGACGAGATACGGCAGCCTGCGCTCGCGAAATTCCGCAACAAGCGCGTTGTCCGCCTCAGTCATCCCGAGCGTACCGTCTACCACCAGCACGGCGATATCCGTCTTTCTCAGCACCTCGCGGGTACGCTCTACCCTCAGCGCGCCGAGGGCGCCGACGTCGTCAAAGCCGGGCGTGTCGATGATCACGACAGGCCCCAGCGGCAACAGCTCCATTGCTTTTTTGACAGGATCGGTCGTCGTCCCGAGAGTATCGGAAACGACAGATATTTTTTGATTGGTCACAGCGTTTACGACGCTGGATTTGCCGGCGTTACGTCGCCCGAAAAAGGCGATATGCGGACGCTCGGCAGATACGGTTGTATTCAATGACATAGATCCACCTCATAAAGCAAGCGGTCGGTAATGGAAACCACCAACTACCAACCACTAACTACCAACTAGAATCTGAAATCGCGTCTGTTCGAGCTCTTGATATCCTCGATATTCTGTCTTGCGATCGCGCGCACCTTTTCCTCGGGGATGCGCTGAAGCTCGCGCTCGATCACCTCAAAGCCCTTTTTCTTCGTCTCGGGGGAGGCATAGTCCACCAGATACTCGGCAAGGGTCATCAGCGCGTTCGGATGACAGCAGTTGAGGATCTGACCCGACTTGCACAGCGACATAAAGCGATCGCCGGTTCTGCCCTCGCGATAACACGCGGTACAGAAGCTCGGGATATGGCCGTTATCCATCAGCCATGCGACGACCTCGTCGAGGGTACGCTGATCGCTGACGTCAAACTGCTCGGTATCATGGGGACGTTCCTTCTCGGCATAGCCGCCGACAGAGGTACGCGAGCCGCCCGATACCTGCGAAACGCCCAGATGCAGGAGCTTTGAGCGAACCGCCTCAGACTCGCGGGTCGAGATGATGATACCGGTATAGGGAACCGCCAGACGGATGCAGGCGGTGATCTTCTCAAAGGTCTCGTCCGAGATACCGCCGTCAAACTCGTCGGGATCGATATCGTCGGCGCGCTTGACGCGGGGAACGGAGATGGTATGCGGGCCGACGCCGTGAACAGCCTCAAGGTGTTCCGCGTGCATAAGCAGACCCGCGAATTCGTATTTGTACAGCTCCAGTCCGAACAGTACGCCCAGACCGACGTCGTCGATACCGCCCTCCATCGCGCGATCCATCGCCTCGGTGTGATAATCATAGTCATGCTTCGGGCCGGTGGGATGGAGCTGCAAATAGCTCTCCTTGTGGTAGGTCTCCTGGAACAGGATGTAGGTACCGATGCCCGCGTCCTTCAATTTGCGGTAATTCTCCACCGTGGTCGCCGCGATATTGACGTTGACCCTGCGGATGTCGCCGTTCTTATGATGGACGCTGTAGATAGTCTTGATGCACTCGAGGATATACTCGATCGGGTTGTTGACGGGATCCTCGCCGCTCTCGATCGCAAGGCGCTTGTGACCCATATCCTGCAGAGCGATGACCTCTTTTTTGACCTCCTCCTGCGTGAGCTTTCTACGCGGGATGGTCTTGTTCTTCATGTGATAGGGGCAGTAGACGCAGCCGTTGACGCAGTAGTTACTCAGGTACAGCGGCGCGAAAATGACGATGCGGTTGCCGTAGAAAGCGAGCTTGATCTCCTCGGCGATCTCATAGATGCGCTTCTCGACCTCGGGATCCTCACAGGCGAGCAGAACGGACGCCTCACGATGGCTGAGACCGTTACAGCGACAACCGGTCGCAGTCGGGATCGGACGCGCCTTCTCGAGGATCTCGTTGATCAGCTCCATATTATTTTTATTCGCCTCGGCATAAGCGAGGGTCTCGCGGATCTCCGCGTCATTGATGAACTCCTCCGCGTGCAGAGAAGCGGGATTATAAACAGCCATAATACTCTTCCTTTCTTATCAATTGACAATTGACGATGGACAGTGGACAATTTATGGTGGGCTTTGCCCACACCCATTAGTATCCAAAGGCCGAAAGGCTTTCCCGAAACTGTCAATTATCAATTGTCAACTATCAACTAAATA
>OMTA01000224.1:2995-4184 GCA_900313895.1 uncultured Eubacteriales bacterium
CGACCGCTGAGGGCGGCGATCTTGTCCTGCGGCGCGTCGACCGCTACGCTTATCAGCCGCACCCTGCGCTCCTTATACGGCACGCCCATACGTCCGATCACATAGTCCGAAAAATCCGACAGTAACGCGTTGATATCCGCCGTCGAGCTGTCGTCCTCGACGATGATGCTGATCACAGCAACCCTTGTTTCCATAAAACACCCCTTTGCAATTGACAATTGACAATGGACAGTGGACAATTAAGGGCGAACTCCGTCCGCGCCGGATTCCAAAATGACCATTGACGTATGAGAATAAAAATAGTATTCAAAAGCCGTCAGGCTTTCCCAAAATTGTTAAATATCAATTGTCAACTTTCATCTTAGAGAAAAATAGTATCCAAAAGCCGAAGGCTTTCCCGAAATTGTCAATTATCAATTGTCAACTGTCAATTAAAAAATGCCGTCCCAAAGGCACGGCAAACACATCCACTCCGCCTGTAGGACAGGCTCATTTCGATATTGTCGTCCCTTTCACTCAGGCGCACCTTTATGTCAGGTAACTTGTAAGGTGATTATACCACGCCGCCCGCCGATAGTCAACCAAAATCAAAAGGTTCCGGAATGGAACCCCCTAATCGTTATATATTTCTGTTTTGTAAAAATAAACGATTCTCATCATGGTATAATATGCAAAAATAGATATATTATACGAAAGGGCATGACGCAGATGACGGCAACCGCATTTTTGTTACCCGCATATACGACACATCGGATAACTGCGCTTTCTTTATCGCGCCCTTTTATACACGTAAACTGACACAGACGCAGTATCACTGCGCCTGTGTTTTTTAGGCAACCTTATTCGTAGGGGCGGGTCTTGACCCGCCCGATCGCGAAGCGACATTTTAATTGTCATATCGAGCGCAAAGGGCTCCCTTTCCCAAGGGGGCTGTCGCCGACAACTTGTTGGCGGTGACTGAGGGTTGAAATACTGCTGTACAGATGACGACTTCTGTATGAACAGTCGACAACCCTCCGGCACTTCGTGCCACCTCCCTTAGGAAAGGGAGGCTTACATAGGCTCATACATACGTTAATAATTTGCTTGGTTTGTTTGGATTTTTCCAATACCCGGTATTGAACAATACACGGTCAGCGGGCAAAAACAAACCGACAACGTTCTATTTAAGGCAACACCGCATGATTCA
>OMTA01000096.1:0-1006 GCA_900313895.1 uncultured Eubacteriales bacterium
GATCTTTGGTACTATGACGTCCCCAAGGGACTTGAAAACGGCAGAGCAATCTTTACCGAGAACTCCGGCAACAACGATCACCGCTATCCCGGCGACGGCGACCCGGGTCTCGACCTGAACTATAACTCGATGATCTTCAGCGAGAACCGCTCATGGACGATCTACACCGGCGGTACCGTTCAGCCCGAACAGCCGACCACACCCAGACCGACGACAAAGCCCGTCACGCCCACTCCATCGGGGAAGGTGCTCATCGGCGACGCGGATCAGAACGGAGATGTCAACATCTTTGACGCGACCGTGATCCAGAAGCACAAAGCAGGCATGATCACACTCACCGGCGACGGACTTGCCGCGGCAGACTGTGACAAGGACGGCTACATCACCATCTATGACAGCACCGAGATCCAGCGTTTCATTGCGGGTTACAACAGCAGGTACGTCAACACCTATTCCGACGGCACGACTCCCGTTGTCAACCCCACCACAAAGCCCGACGAGCCTGTTCCTTCCGGCAGCGTCAAGCTGAACGCTTCCGCTACCAGCACGGAGCCTGAGGCGTGGTACGCATGGACATGGGGCAGCGGTGAAGGCAGATGGGTCAAGGGCAGCGGCAGCGCTTCGTCCGTGATCTTCACGGGTCTTGACTCCAACGTCATCTTTGTCCGCGCGAATCCCGAGATGGAGATCGACTGGAACAACGGCTCCGTATGGAACCAGACGGATGACCAGACGACCCAGCAGGGCGGCACCTTTACCACCACCGGATGGGATTCCAACCGCATGGTCGGTTCATGGTAAAATCAGGAAATCCGAATTATAACAAAAAACGTGCGCGGCAGGTCGCGGGAATTTGACCTGTTTTAATCGGTTGAGATTGCCACAGCCTCTAAAGAGACTTCGCAATGACGATTGGATAAAAATACCAAAGAGACGCAGACGCCGAGTCGTTTGCGTCTCTTTTCATGCTTTTTTTGATAAAAATCCGCAATTTTCGCCAATTTGC
>OMTA01000096.1:1022-8276 GCA_900313895.1 uncultured Eubacteriales bacterium
ATAATATATCCGATATGATTACAGGGAGGCAACGAAATGAAAAAAGTATTATTGACAATCATCGCTGTTTTACTGACACTGACCCTTGTCGCGGCGCTCGCGGGTTGCGGCTCCGACAAGTCGAAGGATGATAAAAAAGACGGAAAAGGTACAGATGTAAGCACTGAAGCCCAAAACGCAGGCGGCGCTATGGACGCGAAGGATCTGGTCTTCAGCTATAACGGCGTATCCGTTGAGCTTGACGGCGACGCGGACGCGGCTGTCGCGGCGCTCGGCGAGCCGAAGGACAAGTCTTCTCAGCTGAGCTGTCACGGCGAGGGCGATGACAAGACCTATACCTATGACGGCTTTGTTCTGAATACCTATCCGCTCGAGGGCAAGGATCGCGTGCTTGAGATCGTTGTCACCTCCGCCGATATCCCCACTTCAAAGGGAATCAAGGTCGGCGACACCGCTGAGGCGGTGACCGAAGCGTACGGCGCTGACTTCAAGGAGGTCGGTATGTATCACGCGTACTCCTCCGGCGAGGGCAAGTCGCTCCAGTTCTTCATCCAGGACGGCAAGGTTCAGGAGATCAGCTACTACTACGACGTATAATACCCGGCAGGAGCGCACTGCTGTGCTCCTGCTATTCTTATATAAGGATATGTGATTGCATGAAACGACGCATATTCAGGCTCATCAGAGTGGTGTGCCTGATCCTCGCGGTCCTGTTGACGGTGGGACTGTTGCAGGAATATGTTTTCTGTCACGCCGACCATAACCGCCAGCGTATCAAAGGCTTTTATGAAGAGGATAAAAACTCGCTGGATATCGTCTATCTCGGCGCAAGCGAGGTGTACTCCGATATCGCCCCGGGACACGCGTATGAGAAAAACGGCGTGACGAGTTATCTTTTCGCGACCCAGGCGAACTCGATCCTCAATTATAAAAGTCAGCTCAAAAATATCCTCAGCCGACAGGATCCCGATCTGATCGTCATCGAGCTCAACGGCGCGGTGTACGGCGACGAGGAGGAAGTGACAAAAGAGCCGAATCTCCGCAACTACGCGGATAATGTTCCTCTGGATCTGACCAAGGCGGAATGGATCATCGAAAACGGCGGAAAGAACACGGCGGAGTATCTTTTTCCGTTCATCAAGTATCACGGTGTTTGGAGCGATACCAAACACAAAAGAGAACAGGTCTATAAGAAAACCATCATCCGGGATCAGCAGCGCGGGTATAACTACCTCAAGGGCGTTCTCAATGAGACCAACATCTTCCGCAACACCCAGCGGTCGATGAACGAATCGCTGCCGAAATCTGCGGGCGTGACGGAGCCTTTGACACAGATCGAGGAGAAAGGATTGAGGGAGCTTTTACAGTTCTGCAAGGATGAAAAGCTCGATAATGTCATCTTTGCACGGTTTCCGCATATCGTGGTTCGACGAACCTTTTCTCGATTCGCGCGCAGCAATACGGTCGGCGAGATCGTTAAGGAATACGGCTTTGACTACCTCAACTTTGAGCGGGATATCGCGATGACAAAGCTGGATGAAAATAAGGATTTCTATAACCTCGATCACCTGAATGTCTACGGCCAACAGAAGTTCACCGATTTTCTGACCGATTATCTGATCAAGAACTACGGCGTTACGCCGCGAAAGCTGACCGACAGTCAGAAAGAGGAATGGGAGACCTGTTCCGATTACTACAAGGCGTATTCCGCCTACAGTAAAAAGCTCATCAAAGCAGGCAAACGGCGCGAGCTGAGCGAGGACTGTGAGCTGATCGAAGAGCTGAAGGCATACCTGCCAAAAGAATAAGATGATTTATCAGGGGAGGGCGATATCGCCTTCCCCGCAAGTATATGAGGAGATCTATGAAGCTGATACATTTGTCCGATCTGCATCTCGGTAAACGCGTCAACGAGTTTTCGATGCTCGATGACCAGAATTATATTTTGAAAAGCATCATCAACATCATCGATGATGAAAAGCCCGACGGCGTGATCATCGCGGGCGATGTGTATGACAAATCCGTGCCTCCCGCGGAAGCGGTCGAGGTCTTTGACAGCTTTCTTGTCAGCCTTGCCGAACGGAAAAAGGAAACCTTTATCATCAGCGGCAACCATGACTCTCCCGAACGCCTCGCCTTCGGCAACCGGTTGATGGATCTGAGCGGGATCCATTTTTCTTCGGTATATGACGGGGACGCGCAGTCGTTTGAGCTGACCGATGGATTCGGCGCGGCAAAGATTTGGCTTCTGCCGTTTGTCAAGCCTGTTCATGTCAGGCGGTTCTTCCCCGATGAGGAGATCGGATCGTATACCGACGCGATGCGCGTCGCGATCGGCGGGATGGATATCAATCGGGATCGCCGCAACATCCTGGTGACACATCAATTTGTGACCGGAGCGGCAAGGTCGGAATCCGAGGAGATCTCCGTCGGCGGTTCGGACAATGTGGACGCGTCTGTTTTTGAGGCGTTCGACTATGTCGCGCTTGGACATATCCACCGTCCGCAGAATATCGGGGATCGGATCCGTTACTGCGGCACACCGCTCAAATACTCTTTTTCGGAAGCGGATCACCAAAAATCCGTCAGTGTTGTCGAGCTGGGCAAAAAAGGCGAGCTGAATGTTCGTGAAGTACCGCTTGTGCCGATGCGGGATATGATCGAGCTCAAGGGAACCTACGACGAGCTGACGGCAAAGCGCTTTTATGATAACACGACCTATCAAGAGGATTATGTACATATCACCCTGACCGATGAAGAGGATATCCCGGACGCGGTGTCGAAGCTGCGGGTGATCTATCGCAACCTGATGAAGCTCGATTATGACAACCGCAGAACGCGCCATCAATCCGAGCTGACCGCCGCGGAGGATATCGAAGAAAAAACGCCGCTGGAGCTGTTTTCGCAGTTCTATGAAGCGCAGAACGGAATGTCGCTTTCCAAGGAGCAAACGGCGTTTATGATCGATCTGATCGAGCGCGTATGGGAGGATGAGGTATGAGACCGATACAACTGACGATGTGCGCCTTCGGCTCCTACGCGGGCAAGGTCGTACTGGAGCTGGAGCAGCTCGGCGAGGGCGGCTTGTATCTGATCACCGGCGATACCGGCGCGGGCAAGACGACCATCTTTGACGCGATCACCTATGCGCTGTACGGCGAGGCGAGCGGCAACTATCGCAGCGCGGAGATGTTTCGCTCGAAATACGCCGATCCCGATACGCCGACCTATGTCGAGCTGACCTTTGATTACGCGGGCAAGCGGTATTTTGTCAAGCGCAATCCCGAATATGAGCGCAAAAAGACCCGCGGCGAGGGCATGATGCTCGAAAAGCCGAACGCGGAGCTGCACTATCCCGACGGCAGGGTGGTGACAAAGCTAAGAGAGGTCAACAAGGCGATCGTCGAGATCATGGGCGTTGATCGCAACCAGTTTACGCGGATCGCGATGATCGCGCAGGGCGATTTTCAAAAGTTGCTCCTTTCTTCGACCGACGAGCGTAAGAAAATTTTTCAGAAGCTGTTTCATACACAGTGCTATGCCGATCTGCAGCTGCGGCTGAAAAACGAGGCGGCTGAGCTGAATAGGGCGTATACCAAAGCGGACGACAGCATCCGTCAGTATATCGGCGGGATCTTGTGCGATATAGACGAGCCGCTTTCCGCCAAGGCGGAGCAGGCGAAGGCAGGGGAGCTGCCGACGGATGAGGTCATGGAACTGATCGGCGCGCTGATCGAAGGTGATCGGGCGCGTCGGGAAAAATACAGTAACGAACTGGAAAAAGCGGAGCGGGAGATCTCTGTTATCACCGCCCGCATCGCGAAGGCGAATGAGCAGAAAAAGACAGATATGCTGCTTTCGATCTCGACCGAAAAGCTGACCGCCGCCGAACCGAGGTTGACAGCGTGTAAAGAGGCTTTGGAGAAAGCGCAGAAAAAGCAGCCTGAGATCACCGGGCTTAATGATCGGATCTCCGCGCTGAGAGCGCAGCTGCCCGACTGTGAGGAGCTGCAGGAGAAGCTGACCGCCGCCGATGTTTTGGCACAGTCGATCGGCCGCGGTACGCAGGCGATCGAAGCGGTCGGGCTCAGCGCACAGACGTTGAAAAAACAGCTTGCGGAAGCAAAGGAGGAGCAGTCGTCCCTCAAAGCAGCGGATGAAGAGATGTTGAAGCTGGAGGGGGAGAGGGATGCCCTCAAAAGACATCTTGATGAAGTAACCGGTATGGAAGAAGCGCTCGTCGAGCTGGAGAGCCTTGAGGATCGTCTTGGTGAAAAGCAGGCGGATTATCTCAAAAAGGCAGAGGACGCCAAGGCGAAAAACCTCCGATACGAGGCACTGTATCAAGCCTATCTGGATGAGCAGGCGGGCGTTTTGGCGCAAACCTTAGCGGACGGCGCACCCTGTCCCGTGTGCGGTTCGACATCGCATCCCGCACCCGCGTCCGTTTCGGGATCTGCTGTGACGAAGCAGGAGCTGGACGAGCATAAAAAGCAGGCGGAAAAGGCGAGAGAGCTTGCCGCGACCGCGAGTGAAAACGCGAACGAGATCAAGGGTGCTGTCGACTCAAAGCGTGAAATGATCCTCAAAAATGCGAAAAAGGCGCTCGGCGTCGATGCGTTTGAGGCGCTCGGCGATGCGATCACCGCGAAGAAAGCGGAGGGAAAGGCGCAATCCGCCGCTCTCAAAGAACAGCTCGCGCACGCGAAAGCGAAGGTAAAGCGTAAGGCGGAGCTGGAAAAGCTGATCCCGCAGACGGAGGAGAAGCTCGAGAAGGATCGCGCGGACGCGGCGGCGCTTGAGAAAAAACAGGCGCAATTGGCGGCGCAGAGGGAAGCGATCGTCAAGCGGATCGATCAGCTGAAAGAAAAGCTGAGCTTTTCCTCGAAGGAGGAGGCGGATCGGGAGATCACGTCTGTCGCCGCACAGAAAAAAGAGCTGGAGGACGATATCAAAGCCGCCCTTGACGCATACACGGCGTGCGATAAGGAGGTCGCCTCGCTGAAGGCGGCGATCGCCGACGCGAAAAAGGTGTTGGAGGATAAAGAGGACTGTGATATCGAGCATGAGCAGGATCGTCTTGACGCACTGACAGAGCATAAGTCGGAGCTGAACCGCCTCAAGCAGGAGGTCGTGACAAGACTGACCACCAATACCTCTGTCATCAACAGTATCCGCCAAAAGTCGGAGGAAACGGCGACGGTCGGGGAAAGGCTCAAGTGGGTGAAAGCCCTGTCCGATACCGCGAACGGCACGCTCTCCGGAAAAGAAAAGATCATGTTGGAGACGTATGTCCAGATGACATACTTTGATCGCATCATCACGCGCGCCAACACACGGCTGATGGTGATGTCCGGCGGCAGGTTTGAGCTGAAACGCAGCGCGCAGGCGTCGAACAACCGCAGTCAGAGCGGTCTGGAGCTGAATGTGATCGATCACTATAACGGCAGCGAACGCAGTGTCAACACCCTGTCGGGCGGCGAGACCTTCAAGGCGTCGCTGTCGCTCGCGCTGGGGCTGTCCGACGAGATCCAGTCCGCCGCGGGCGGGATCCGGCTCGATACGATGTTTGTCGACGAGGGCTTCGGCTCGCTGGACGAGGAATCGCTCTCACAGGCGATGCGCGCCCTCATCGGGCTGACTCAGGCGAACCGTCTGGTCGGCATCATCTCTCATGTTTCCGAGCTGAAGGAGAGGATCGATAAGCAGATCGTCGTCACCAGGGAACCGTCCGGCGGCAGTACCGCTGTTATCCGTGTTTGAATGATGTTACTGTCTTTACGGCCGATCCGTTACGGGTCGGTCTTTTTTGCTTTATAAGAAACTGCTCGTTTCTTATAAAGTAAAAAAGATTTATAGTGCCCGCCCAGTAGCGCACTGGATGTGCGCACGGGCGATGGCAACTGATTGAATACGCTTGATTACACATCGATCGACGGCTGAAATATGCGGGTCTGATATTGACACTGTTTTTGTCGAATGGTATAATACTATATTAGATTACTATGGGGTAGCAGACAGTTTTCTCTGCGTATCCCGGCAAATGGACTCTGTCAAGATGGAGGACTGTATGTATTGTTATCACTGCATGAACCAGAAGGGATCGGCGGCTGTCTGTCCTTATTGTCATAAGGAAAACAACAGCCTGAGTTCCGCGCATCATCTGCGCCCCGGTACGGTTCTCAACCATAAATATCTGGTTGGCTACGCGATCGGCGAGGGCGGCTTCGGCATCACCTATATCGGCCGCGATACCACGCTGGATGTGCGCGTCGCGATCAAGGAATTCTATCCCTCCGGGTATTCCGATCGCAACAGCAACAAGGAAAGCACGCTGACCTTCAGCTCCGATAAAAAGCGCGCGTTCTTTGAAAAGGGAAAACAGCGGTTTTTGGTTGAGGCGCGCAGCGTCGCGATGTTCTCCAGCGAAAAGGGTATCGTTGACGTTCGCGATTATTTTGAGGCGAACGGTACGGCGTATATCATCATGGAGTATCTTGACGGTATCGATCTCAATCAGTATCTGAACACCTACGGCGCGATGGCTGTCGATAAGGTCTTTGACCTGATGCTGCCGGTGATGCGCTCGCTTGAAAAGATCAACGCGGCGGGGATCATCCATCGCGATATCAGCCCGGATAATATCATGTATCTCAGGGACGGAAGCCTCAAGCTGATGGACTTCGGCTCCGCGAGACATTTTACCAACGAAGAAAAAGAGATGTCGGTCATGCTCAAGCAGGGTTACGCCCCTGAGGAGCAGTACAGAAAAAACGGCAATCAGGGCCCTTGGACGGACGTCTACGGAATGTGCGCGACCATCTATCGCTGTATCACCGGGATCGTGCCGGAGGATGGGCTTGATCGTATCCATGAGGATACGCTTAAGCCGCCGTCCGAGCTGGGCGTTACGATCTCTCCTGCGCTTGAAACGGTATTGATGTACGGTCTCGCGGTGTTCAAAGAGAATCGCTGTCAGAATATGACGGAGTTGATCGCACTGGTAAGTAAGGCGCGCATGGGCGACAGGGTCTATATCGCGCCGATAGGGGGTACGGTGCTGAAATCCCGTACCGAGGACGGCGCGTATAAGGAACGGATCTACGGCAAGACCTACGGCGATAGCTTTTCGTCCGATCAAAAGGATGAGGATAAGAAAGATCGCGGTGACGATGAAGATGCGTCCCGCCGTGATAAGAAGAAAAAGTCGATCGCGCCCGTTGTGGTATCTATCATAGCGGTGCTGCTGGTTGT
>OMTA01000080.1 GCA_900313895.1 uncultured Eubacteriales bacterium
TACTTCCGCCGATAATATGTTTACGATCGCGGATGAGATCACCGGAAAAGATATCGACGCAAAGGTACTGGCGTCAAATATCAAAAACGTGTTCAAGAACGGAAAGACCTCCGGCGATGTGAATATCGAGGTCAAGACGGTCGCGCCCAAGCGTACCAAGAAGTATTTGCAGGAGAACATCGTCAAGCTGTCTGAGTTCTCCACGACCTCTACCAATAACGATAACGGTAACGAAAATATGCGCGTTTCGCTGAACGCCTGCGACGGATCGATCATCGAGCCGGGCGAGACATGGTCGTTCAACGACTGTACCGGCGACTCGAACGATCCCGATAACGGATACAAGCCCGCGGGCGTTATCGTACAGGGTCGCAGCGAGACCGGCGTCGGCGGCGGTATCTGTCAGTCGTCGACTACGATCTATAACGCCGGTATCCTCTGCGGTATGGAGATCAAAGAGCGCGCCTGTCACTATTATAAGTCGACCTATGTCGACGCGGGTCGCGACGCGACGATCGACTACGGCAACATCGATCTGAAGATGAAGAACACCTTCGATTATCCGCTGTTCATGAAGTGTTGGATGGATGGTACCGAGCTTCACTGTGAGATGTACGGCTTGCAGAATTCGAAATTCGATGAGATCAAGATCTCGACCTCCGATCCGGATTACTTCTCGACAGGCTATACCGTCAAGGCGTGGCGCACCTATCTTTTGAACGGAAAAGAAGTCGATGAGGATGAACTGCCGAAATCGACTTATTATACCGTCGCACCCAGCTCAGGCTCGGATAACGACAGCAACAGCAGCAGTAGCGACGATGATGACGATGACGATGATTCTTCCGACAGCTCAAGCTCGTCGAGCTCGTCATCGGATGACTCTGACAGCAGTTCCTCCGACAACAGCGCTTCGTCAAGTAGTGCTGCGAATAACAACAATAACGCGGCAAATAACGAAGCCTCTGCTAACGAAGGCGACGCTTCTTCCGAGCAAGCGCAGGAATAATCCGATCCGGATAAAAAGGCTGACGGCTTCCAATTGATACCATAACGAATGAAAAACTCCCCTTTGCGGATACTATCGCAAGGGGGATTTTTATATGAATAATTGTAACGGAACACTGTTGTTTGAATCAAAACCGCGCATCAGCGCTTTTGCCTCCGTCGGCGGTAAAAAAGAAGCGCAAGGCCCGTTGAGAGAGGATTTTGACAGGCTGGTCTATGACAGCTATTTCGGTAAGGATACCTTTGAAAAAGCAGAAACGGAGATGATGCGGACTGCCGTCGGGATCGCTCTCGAAAAAGGCGAGATGACGCGCGAGGAGATCGATATGGCGTTTTGCGGCGATCTGCTCAACCAATGCGTCGCGTCCAGCTTTGCGATGAGCGGCTTCGGGATTCCGTATCTGGGAATATACGGGGCTTGTTCCACCATGGCGCTCGGGCTGATGCTGTCTGCTGTCGCGGTTGAAAGCGGCGCCGCACTGCGCGCAATATGTGCAGCCTCATCCCATTATTGCACGGCGGAACGTCAATACAGGATGCCGCTGGAATACGGTTCTCAACGTCCGCCGACAGCCCAGTGGACGGTCACGGGCTCTGGCGCCTGTGTGGTTGAGGCTGACAGTGAAAAAGCCAAAGAGCGTTTCAGGTCGGCAGATGGCGCCGGGGATAATCGCCGCGCGGTCTTTCCGAACACTCGTATGCCGTATATCCGCGCCGCCCGACCGGGAATCATCACCGATCTCGCAGTCACCGATCAGAATAATATGGGCGCCGCTATGGCACCTGCCAATGTCAAGCAGGAACAATTGATAATTTGCGGAAAACGGCTTTAACAAGCCGTTTTGCGATGTTTATTTCTCTAAAAAGACCATGTGAATCTACTTCCGTCTGCAAATTGAAACATAGGTTACAATTTGTCATTCTGAGGCTCTGCCGAAGAATCATAAAGTGCTTACGTCGTAGGCTTACTGCGCCTTATAGGCATCATCTACCGGATAAAGAGCGCTTTCAGATCCTTCGCTGACGCTCAGGATGATAGCTATACTGAAAAGTTAACAGTAGTATTACAAAATTAGATTCACGTACTGTAAAAACAAGAAATATTGACAAGATGTGTCAAAATGGCTCATAACCATCACCAATGGGGAGATGATATGGAAGAAATAGAAATGATTTCGGATCAATCTCAAAAGAACGAACCGATACTCATTGAAGATAAGATGTTTTCGATATATGCCCGGCGCGCTCGCATCGGTGGATCGATCACCTACTGAATACGATGATCGCCGACAAGAAACCGTACATCCGATATGGCATACAGGGAAAAGATGAATCAGATAACGAAAGGTGTATTCAAAAACAGAAGAAACAAATTGTTGAAAATACTACAAATTGTCTAAAAATACTACAATTTATTGACAGAAATGTCAAATTGCAGTATAATACTAACGAATATGGGATAATAGGTTTTGTATTGTTTCCTTGGACGCCTCAACTGCTTCGTAAGTCCATAGGCGGTATGAGCATTGTTTTACTAAATGAGGAGGTACATAGTGAAACAGCTAAACGATGTTTCTGCGAACTTTTACATCAGAAACATAGATTCTACCGAGCATAAGTTGCTTAATCAAATTGTCGATTTACATAGACAATGCTTCAAAGGCTTCTTCCTTTCCACGCTGCACAAGGGCTTCTTGAGGCATTTATATATGTCCTTCTGTGAGCACGAACACTCTGAGCTGATTGTTGCTTTCGAAAATGAAGCTCCCGTGGCGTTCGTCGCTTGCTCTTGGGATACCAGCGGGGTGTATCGATATATGCTTTCCAAGCATTTTATCCCCTTTGTCTGGTATTCTCTTCTCTCTGTTTTAGGCAGACCGTCGCTGATCAAGAAGATGTTCAGAGCAGTGGATATGCCCAAGGAATCCATTCGCGACGAAAACTATGTCAAGATTTTTTCTCTCGGCGTCCATCCGGATCATCAGCACAAAGGACTCGGCACGATGATGCTTAACGAACTTAAGCACAGAACCAATTTCTCTAATTTCCATTATATCACGCTGGAGACGGACGCTGAGAATAACGACAGCGTCAACCGCTTTTATGTGAATAACGGAATGAAGCTGTCCAGCGTTATAGTAACGCCTGAGGGAAGAAAAATGAATAAATATCATTATCGGGTCAAACATGAACATATTGTTTCTTGACGCTTATTTTTATCCTGAGAATATCGCGTTCAGTCACCTTGAGCGAGATATCATTGACGGGTTGATCGCAAGAGGACACTCGGTCAGCGTCATTAGTCCGACGCCGTCTCGCGGACTTTCCGACAACGAGATCAAACGATATAAAAAGATAAAACACGAAACACACGATGGGGTAGAAATACAGCGCTTTTCTGCGCCGCGAGAAGGCAGAAACCCGTTGACGCGCGCTGTAAGATACATTTGGTGTAACTTTAGGCAGTACAGTATCGCAAAGCGCCGCAAGGATGCAGACGTCATATTTGCGGTCAGCACACCGCCTACCCAAGGGCGTATGGCGGGCAGAGCGGCAAAGAAGCTCGGCGTACCGTTCGTCTACTCTATCCAGGATCTTTTTCCCGATTCGCTTGTTACCAGCGGTCTTGCGAGTGAGAATTCTGTTACATTCCGTTTCGGTGAGAGGATGGAGAAGAAGACATACCGCAGCGCTTCGGAGATAATCACTCTGTCCGAGACTATGAGGGACAAGGTGGTCTCCAGGGGCGTTGATGCCGATAAGGTCATCTCCGTATCCAACTGGATAGATACCGACGCGGTAGCTCCCGTTTCCAAAGCGGATAATCCTCTTTTTGAGGAATTCGGTATCGACAGAAACAGCTTTATCGTAGTATATGCCGGGAACTTCGGCGCTTCTCAGGGCGCTGATATCATTCTGAGCGTGGCTGATATGCTAAAAGAGAACCGCGATATTTCGTTCGTTATCTTCGGAGGGGGTACGGAATTTGACAGCGCAAAGGCTTTGGCAAAGGAGCTGGAGCTTGGTAACGTACTGATGTTTGACCTTCTGCCTGGCGAAAGAACAGCGCAGGTATACAGCCTCGGAGATGTTGCGCTGATCACCTGCAAAAAGGGCGTTGGCAACTCTGCTGTCCCGAGTAAGCTATGGAGCATTATGGCGTGCGATACGCCCATTATCGCCTCGTTCGATACCGACAGCGAGCTTGCGCAGATACTGGATGAATCCGGCGCGGGCATATGCGTCGAACCGGAAAGCGCCGAGGCGCTGGCGAAAGCGATAGAGGATATTTCCGAAGGAGCTTTGATATTAGCTGAAAAAAGCGCAAGAGAATATGCCGTTGAGCACGCGTCAAAGGAAATATCCGTTCAACAGTATATAAAATGTATTGAGAGCGCAACATAAAAAATAATAAAGGAAAGGAAGAAACAATATGCCTAAGGTTTCTGTTATCTTCCCGATGTATAATGTATCCGCTTATGTCAAAGAAAGCGTCAAATCTATTTTGAATCAAACCTTCAGAGACTTTGAGCTGATCGCGGTCAATGATGGCTCAACAGATAACACTGAAGCCATATTTGAAGAAACAACGCAGGACACTTCGGATATTACGATCAAGCTGATCAAAAAAGAAAACGGCGGGCTTGCGGACGCAAGAAACAAGGGATTGGATGCTGCACAGGGCGAATACATTGTGTTTATCGATTCGGATGACGTGATCCATCCGCGGTATCTGGAAGTTTTGATGAATGATGCGAAGCGTTTTGATGCAGATGCTTCTTTCTCTTCGTTTAAATATGTCGACTCAAAGACTCTGTTCGACTTTGAAGAGACGTTCGGCGGCGAGCTGATCGACAAGCAGGAATTGATGTGGTTGCTGTTGCCGAGAAAAAAATTCTTTACGGCATGCTGGTGTATGCTGGTGAAGAAAAGCTTGCTGGATAAGAATAAGCTTCGTTTCAATAAGCAGGTAAAGTTTTCTGTAGACAGAGCCTTTATCTGGAAAGTAATTGATGTATCAAACAGGATATCTATCAATTATTCGCAGCTTTACCACTATTATCCTCACGAAGGCTCAATAATGACTGCAACAAAAAAGGAAAACCTGCTCTCCGGTGTGGAAAATTTCTCTCGCGAGATCCGTTCTCTGGAGCACCTGCCCTTTGACAGCGAGATCCTGATTAATCGATGGAAGTTAGGTGTACTGCATTCCTCTGCTAAGCTGCTTTCATTTGATGAGTATCGTTCTTTGAGAGAGGAAATTGGCTTTTCTTATCAAGAGGCAATGAGGATTCCGACATCAAGAGCAAAACTGTTCTGCCTTATCGGAATTGCCTCAGAGAAGATGCTTTATACCATATTTGTAAAGTATTGATCAACATACCTGAGGGAGGGCTGTAGTTGAAAATCTTTTATCTTACCGGTTTGCTTTCTCCTTATAGAATTGAATGGATGAACGCCCTCTCTGAAGAAAACGATATATTTGCTTATTATATTTCCTCAGACGAGAAAACAAGAGAAAAGGA
The DNA here is from genome assembly GCA_900313895.1 of uncultured Eubacteriales bacterium. Lineage (GTDB taxonomy): Bacteria > Bacillota > Clostridia > Oscillospirales > Acutalibacteraceae > Ruminococcoides. The sequence goes on from OMTA01000080.1 coordinate 5,535, forward strand.
TTGGTTAGACTCTCGCAAACCTTGTTTTCCGACAAAAAGGGTGACGAGAAGCAAGCTGTTAAGAGCGCTTCCTGCCAAGAGCTTTTTATCGGAAGCGTTATCGGGAGGTTTTGATATATATATTATTGACGGCTATTCATCCCGGATAAAATTGAAAACCATTAACAAGCTCCTGAAAGGACATAAAAAAGTATGTATCAATATCGACGGTATCGATATATGGAGAGAAAAGACCAAAGCCGATATCATCAAGGATGCCGTCAAGCGGCGTGTCTTTCGTTCGGGAGCGTATTTTATATGCGGCTCTATGATTGCGCAAAAAGCGGTGATCAAAGGCGGTGCCGCAGAGGATAAAGCTTTTGTTCATCCTTTTACTTCGCTTCACAAAGAGGATATCATTCTTCCGAACCAAAAGAGCACACTTCAAAAGGAGTATAAAGAAAAACTGAATCTGAGCGGAAAGAAAGTCGCGCTGGCAGTCGGAAGGTTTATTCCTTTAAAAAAATACGATATTTTGATCAAAGCGTGGAAGGATATGCCGGACGATTGTGTCCTCTATATCATCGGCGGAGGAGAAGAGAAAGAAAACTATGAGCGTTTGATCAAAGAATCAGGCGTAAAGAATATTGCGCTGATGGACTTTATTCTTCCCGAAAAGCTCAGCGAGTACTATTGTGCCGCGGATCTGTTTGTGCATCCCTCGTCTACCGAGACGTGGGGACTGGTGATCAACGAGGCGATGGCGAAGGGATGTCCTGTTATTGCGACCGATCACTGTGTCGCGGCGACAGAGTTGATTCAAGACGGAGAGAACGGCTTTCTCGTCAAGGTGGGAGATACCGATCAGCTTCATTGGCGGATACGCATCGGCGTATTTTCCGCGATGTAATAAACCGATGAGGTGATCGCTATCAACACAAAAATCAAGCTGAGTATCATTGTTCCCGTATATAATACGGAGAATTATCTTTCGGGTTGTCTTAACAGCCTGCTGGACTGCAAGACGAACGAATATGAGATCATTCTGGTGGACGACGGCTCATCGGACTCGAGTCCCGTCCTGTGTGACGAATACGCAGAGAGATTTGATCATATTCGCGTGATCCATCAAAAGAACGCGGGACTGGCGAACGCGAGAAACGCGGGCGTCAGAATTGCCGTCGGAGAATTCTTGACTTTTGTAGATTCCGATGATACTGTGGATGCGGGTTATGCCGACTCTGTGCTGGAGCATATCAAGAGGAATGACGACATTATTGTTTACGGTTACCGGGTGGATTATACGCAAACACAGCAGATCAAAAAAAAGCAGCTTAAGGAAATGCCGTCCGTAGACGCCGCGACCGCTGTAAGGGAGTTGGAAGAAAACGGCTGCTTCAATATGGTATGTATGAAGGTGTATAGAAATCGGCTGCTTCAAGAACAACCGCAAACGCTTTTCATCCCACATACGGAGCCGGGAGAAGATCTGATTTTTAACTGCGAGTGTTTTATGAAAGCAAAATCCATATCGCTGGTAAATGAGTCGTTTTATCACTGGATACGCAGGGGAGAGGATACGCTTGCCAACTGTTTTCGAGATGATCTGTATGAGAAAAATCGGACGTTTATCGATTACCGCAATCGTTTATATCAGGCACTCGGAATGGATGACTCTCAGTTTTCACTTCTTTCAAAAGGAAATCTTACCTATATTTTTTCCTGTATTCCGAATATGTATCGTAAAGGACATGTTTTTTCGAAGGACAGGAGAATGGCTTTCTACCGTGAAATACTTGATAGTAAAGATGTAGCGCTTTGGGTCAATAACACAACACCTGAAAATATGCTTCATCAACGGTTTATCCGGTTATATCAGAACGGCTCAGCCGAAAGAATGGATTTTTACTACCGAACAGCGCTGTGGGCGCGCAATACATTTGACGGATTATGGCGAATGATCAGAAAGAGAACGAAATAATGAATCGTATCATTGTCAATGCCGATGACTTCGGCTTGAATGAACACTGTTCCAAAGCGATCGCGGAGACCTTTGAAAAGGAACTTGTCACCGATACCACTATGATGGCGACAGG
>OMTA01000175.1:0-3909 GCA_900313895.1 uncultured Eubacteriales bacterium
GACCACCGCTCCGAAGGCAACGACTGCACCTAAGGCGACTGCTGCTCCCAAAGCAACGACCGCTCCAAAGCCGACCACTGCTCCCAAGCCGACGACTGCGCCGACCGTAAAGCCGACGCAAGCGCCAACACAGCCGCCGACAAGGGTCGTTACACCCGCCGAGCCGATACGCTTGTTGATGATGGGCGATCTTGACGGCGATGAAGAGCTTACCATCATGGACGCGACCCGCATCCAGATGATCGTAGCGGAGCTGATGGTTCCCACCGAGTATATGCTGATGGTCGGCGATTTCGACGGCGACAGCATCTTCAGTATTCTGGACGCGTCGTCCATACGGATCCAGTTGGCATTTTTGGATGATTGACCGTATTGTACTTACATAGAGTGATATAAAACAGGAGCTGTCCGGGGACAGCTCCTTTCTTATGCTATATGCTGTTGTTTTTTGGATCAGTAAACGGGGTAGAGGGGTTCATCCACATCGGCAAGTACACGCTGGATCTTCGTACAGTCGAGGATCGTAACAGTACCGTCGCCGTCATAGTCAGCCAGCTTTTCCTGATACTCGCTGAATGTCTCGATATCCGCGATCCTGCGCTGGATCTTGGTAACGTCAAGGATCGTGACCTCGCCGTCCATATCGACGTCGCCCATGATATCGACTTTATTCGTGACCGCTTTGATGACAAAGGTACCGCCGATCGTATCGTCAAACCATCTGTAGTACAGATCCATCAGATCTCTCGGATGCTCGGTATAGCCGATCACATAGCAATCTCCGTATTTGGATTCGGGGATAAAGGCAGAGCGACCGCTGCCGACGGTCAGCCATTCACCGGCGCCGATCGACATAGCCGTGCTGTTCTCGGTCTGCTTGATGGTAACGCCGATACCGCCTTTACCGCGCGGAACAGTCAGGTTATCGATATCGATACAGACATAGCCCTGATAGTCAATGATACCTGTGTCGAGCGTCGTCCATTTTGATTCATCCTCTACGGGAACGCCGTTCAGATCGACCGGTATGTAGGACAGCTCATATTCAGAGCCGGATGAAGTGGTTTCAAAGATGATCTTGTCAAGCTCGTTATAGCCCTTTTTAAAGTCAAAAACGTTGACATAGGTCAGCTGTTTATTCTTTTCTACGATCTCGGAAGGGTTATCGTCGATATAATCAAATTCGATGGTAGAGCCGTAGACCTCGTTTTGATACAGCTTGCTGTTTTCGTCAAACTGTTCCAATCCCGCGATGGTGTAGCTCGGGCCGAAGCGTGAGTCAAAGAGGTATTCGTCCTCGTAGGAGATCCAGAAGTAACCGTTGTCATTACTCCAACCCTCGCCCCAGCTGTTTTTACACAGCCAGGCGCCGTCCGTATCGGGACGATGATTCTCGTTGAAGTTCTCGCGGCTGTATTCGTCGTCCCATCCTACGATCGCGACCGCGTGTCCGTGCAGCTGAGCGGTGGTGAGTCCTTCAAAATCGCAGTTATAAGAAGAATTTGTGAAGTTGAAATACTGTGATTCATAGTTGAAATTTCCGACCGCCGCGCCGTATTCATAGATAGCGGTTTTGACGGTATCGCGATCCTCCGCTTTCAGATAGATCAGCGAGCTTGCGCCGAGGAACCCGGGCAGGTCTTTTCCAAAAGTGTCATAATCATCAACAGACGCACTCTGCGGAAAATCGGATTCCTTGACAGCGCCGCTGTAAGAGGTCAGGTAACCCATCGCGATATACGGATAGCCGCCCGCGGTATGATCGCGTTGCCATCCGGTACCGTCCTCCCGCGTTCTCGCCCAGTAATTCATGTGCATGGGGGAGAGAAACTCGTTGTAGATCCCCGCTTTATTGGCGGCGATCTCCAGAACCGCGGTCGAAGCATACGCCCAACAGGTGTTGAACAGCTGGTTGCGTACCGGCGTCGCAAGTGTCCGATTGCTGTACGCGGAGGGCAGGGTGGCGTCCGGTTCAAGCTCCGATCCCGCCTCCGGATAATCGGCGGCAACGATGCCGATATCCCGTTGCCTTTCTACCGGAGCAACATCGATCTGCTTGGCGTTCGCGCCGACAGCAGACGCGCTCAACATTGCGAAAGTCAACAAAAAAGCGCAAAGTTTCTTTTTCATATCAATCTTCCTCGCTTATAATTATACACATTAATGTTACCATAAAATCCGCTGAATGTAAATAAATTTTTTGTTCATAATAATGTCATAGAAATGTAACAAAAGAGGGAATTCGGATGGAGAGAAGAACCGACCTTGCGGTCGAAGAACGCGAGCTGCTGGGCGAGGATATCAAAGGTGTTGACTACGAGACCGAAACCGTCGGAGGGCTGAATATCGAGCGGTTGAGGATCCGTACCGACCGCGCGGGACAGCTTTTGAAAAAGCCTAAGGGAACCTATATCACCGCCGACCTGCCCCCGCTGACGGACAATGTCCGCGATACCGACGACCGCCTGATCGCCCTGTCGCGCGAGATCCGACGGCTGCTGCCGGTCAACGGTCTGGTACTGGTCGCGGGACTGGGCAATATCGAGATCACCCCCGACGCTTTAGGCCCCAAAACCGCCCTCAAGGTGATGGCGACGCGCCATATCTCCGGCGAGATCGCTCGCTCTACGGGACTCGATTGTCTGCGTGCGGTCGCTGTGATGAACACCGGCGTGACCGGTCAGACCGGCATCGAATCCGGCGAGCTGCTGCTCGGCGTGATCAAGCGCATCCGACCCTCCGCGTTGATCGTGGTCGATGCGTTGGCGTCGCGCAGGCTCAGCCGCCTCGGCTGTACGATCCAGATCTCCGATACCGGCATCTCGCCCGGCGCCGGAGTAGGCAACCATCGCGCGCGGATCGACTCCTCAACCATGGGGATCCCCGTGATCGCGATCGGTGTTCCGACCGTCGTCGACGCGCTGACGCTCGCCTTTGATCTGTTGGATATCGATGACGAAAAAGAGGGCGTTCGCCTCAAAAGCGAGATCTCTCCCAAGGGCAGGGCGATGGTCGTCACCCCAAAGGAGGTCGATCTGCTCATCGACCGCGCCGCAAAGCTGATCTCTCTATCCGTCAACTACGCGCTCCAAACCGGCATTGAGGTGGAGGATCTGCTGAATCTGTTGTAAAATGCTTGTCCCGAATCTGTCATAATGACGCTCGCCCGCGCATAAACATATATTGGTGAGCGTATGAAGAAAAGAATGGCAAAAAGAATATCCGTCGTCCTATCCGTTTTCCTGATCCTCGGCGCCGGTCTGTCTGTCGCGGCATATCGCGCGGCGGGCTGTTTCGACCTGTTCGGCGATTCCGCCGTAGCGGCTCAACTGATGACCTTTTCCAACGGTTCCGTCTACGATACGCTCAGCGAGGAAGAGCCGGAGGATGACGCCGCGATCCCGCCTGAGGTCAAGCCCGCCGAAAAGCCCTTGTCCGATCAAAAGACCGCGTCGCCCGTACCGACGGAAAAGCCCGGAAAAACCTCCCATTCCGGCGATACCTATCCCGTGGTCGAGATCCACGATACCTCCGGCAACATAAGCTGTGAGAATATCGAGATCAAGAATTACACCTCGTATGATCCCGATTTCTCCGCGCTGCTCAGCGCCGATCTGCCGTTTTCGCTGAAAGATAACCGCACGGTACAGGTGTTGATCTACCACACCCATACCTGCGAGAGCTATCTCGACGAGGACAGCGGCTACTATTACGAAGATTTCTACCCCCGCTCGACGGATAATGAGAAGAACATCGTCGCGGTAGGGGAGAAGATCGCCGCCTCCTTAAAGGAAAAAGGCATCGGTGTTGTCCATGATAAGACCCTCCACGATTATCCCTCCTACGAAGGCTCCTATTCCCGCAGCTGGGATACTATCGAGGAGTACAGGAAAAAGTATCCCGGGATCG
>OMTA01000175.1:4016-6904 GCA_900313895.1 uncultured Eubacteriales bacterium
ATACGACGGTAAAAAGGCGGCTCAGATCATGATCATGAGCGGCTACGGTGACGAAGACGATTTCCCGACGTGGAAAGAAAACCTGATTTTCGCGACGAAACTGCAAAAAGAGTGCGAGGATCGCTATCCCGGAATGACCCGCCCGCTCGATTTCGGCGAGTTCAGCTACAATATGGATTTCAACAACGGTTCTCTGCTGATCGAGATCGGCACCGACGCGAATACCATCGACGAAGCGAAATATACCGGAGAGCTGCTCGGAAACGCTCTTTCCTCAGTCCTCCGTTCCTAAGATGAATCATTGAAAAAAACGTCCTCAGTCTTGCAAAAAGGCTGAGGATTTGCTATAATATCCATAATAATGCGGTGATTTGTGTTATTATACTAAACTCCGGAAAGAATCGGGAGATTCTATGGATAGATTGCATAGTCGGTCAGCAGGCGTCCCGACCGGATCATGGTATTAAGGAGCTTATGATGTGTAAAAAATATAAGTGGCTGCAAAAGTTTTTTGCCGTATTGACCGTGTCTGTTTTCCTGATGGGCATTTCCGTTTTGACAGTATACGCCGATCCGGGTGATGACGGCGGCGTACCGGTCGCCAACGACGGCGGCGAGGTCAGCAACGGCGGCAACAGCGAGAGCGCTCCCGCCGATGAAAACGCTGACAGCGGCGACATGCCCCGCGCCGAAAGCGGTAACGAAAGCGACAACGCCGATAACGGCAATAACGCCGAAAACAATAACACCGACGAGAACACCGGCGAGCAAGAGGAGCAGTCAACCCCCGATCCCATTTCGATCCCCGAGCGGATCAACGAGATCCGCAACAAGTACATCGATAACAACGAGGATATCTCCAACGATGATTCGGAGTATACTCCCAATAAAAATCTCGAAAACCTGCCGACGGTCGCGACCGAAGAGGTAGCGGCGGCTACGGCAGAGCCTCTGCCCGACGTAGAGGTCTCGGACGCGACGCTGTTCTCCGGCATCATCATGTGGGTGTGCGTAGCGGTCGGTATCTCGGTCGTCGCCGGCGTAATGGTCTCAAAGCGTACCCATCGCAGAGGTTGATCATGCAGATCGGCAACGTAGTATTAGGCGGCTATGCCGCGCTGGCGCCTATGGCGGGCGTCGCGGACAGAGCCTTCCGCGAGCTGTGTATGTCGTTCGGCGCGGGCTACTGCGTCAGCGAGATGGTCAGCTCAAAGGGCATCGCCTACCATTCCAAAAAATCCGCCGAGCTGATGGAGCTATCCGCGATCGAGCACCCCTGCGCGGTGCAGATCTTCGGTACAGAGCCTATGACGATGGCAGACGCGGCACGGTTTGCGCTGCGCTATCAGCCTGACGTGATCGATATCAACATGGGCTGTCCCGCTCCCAAGATCTCGGGCAGCGGATCCGGCGCGGCATTGATGAAGGATCCCGCCCTCTGCGGCGAGATTATCAATGCGGTCACAAAAGCCGTCCCCCTTCCCGTGACGGTCAAGATCCGCACAGGCTTTGACAGCGAGCATATCAACGCGGTCGAGGTCGCCCGGATCGCCGAAGCGAACGGCGCCGCCGCGATCACCATCCACGGCAGGACGCGCGACCAGTTCTACGCGCCGCCTGTCAATTACGATGTGATCCGCGACGTCAAGCGCGCGGTGAAGATCCCCGTGATCGGCAACGGCGACGTTACGGACGCGCAGTCCGCAAAATATCTTTACGACTATACCGGCGTCGATTATATCATGGTCGGACGCGGCGCGCTCGGCAATCCGTGGATCTTTTCCGAGATCAACGCGTATCTGAGCGAGGGCAAGCTCTTGCCGAAGCCCGATCTTGACGAAAAGCTCAGCGTCCTGACCCGCCATATCACCGACCTCGTTCGGTACAAGGGCGAGTATGTCGGTATGCGCGAGGCGCGCAAGCACACCGCCTATTATCTCAAAGGTTTCAAAAATGCCGCAAAGCTCCGCAACCTCGCGTTCTCGATGGAAACGCTCGACGACCTCAAAGGGCTGATCGACGCGATACGGACAAGCAGTATCCGCTCCTAGAGCATCCCATGCCAACAATTGCAACCCCATGCATTTATATACAGTCAAGAAATATCAAAAATTCTGGAGGGTATTATGTACAAGGATTTGATGGACTCAATCGGATTCGTAAAAAACTATGACGCTGAGATCGGCGACGCGATGGCGGCCGAGCTCAAGCGCCAGCAGCAGAACCTCGAGCTGATCGCCAGCGAGAACATCGTTTCTCCCGCGGTCATGGCGGCGATGGGTTCCGTGCTGACCAACAAGTACGCCGAGGGCTATCCCGGCAAGCGCTACTACGGCGGCTGCTACGCGGTAGACGTAGTGGAGGATATCGCCCGCGAGCGCGCCTGCAAGCTGTTCGGCGCGGATCACGCCAACGTCCAGCCCCATTCCGGTTCTCAGGCAAACCAGATCGTTTATTTCGCGATGCTCGAGCCGGGCGATACCATTATGGGTATGAACCTGTCCGAGGGCGGTCACCTGACCCACGGCTCACCCGTCAACATCAGCGGTAAGTATTTCAACGTCGTCAGCTACGGCGTCGATCCCGAGACTCATCGTATCGATTATGATAAGGTGCTTGAGATCGCGAAGGAATGCAAGCCCAAGATGATCGTCTGCGGCGCGTCCGCATATCCCCGCGCGATCGACTTCAAGCGCTTCCGCGAGATCGCCGATGAGGTCGGCGCGTACCTGATGGTCGATATGGCGCATATCGCGGGTCTGGTAGCCGGCGGAATGCACCAGAATCCCGTTCCTTACGCTCAGTTCGTCACCACCACCACCCACAAGACCCTTCGCGGACCCCGCGGCGGTATGATCCTCTGCGAAGAGCAGTACGCCAAGGCGATC
>OMTA01000024.1 GCA_900313895.1 uncultured Eubacteriales bacterium
CGAAGCCCAGAGGGGTGGGCAGTCTCCGGCGAGGAACGTCCCTACAAATAAATACCTAATTCCACATTCCTCATTATTCAAGGCATCGTCCCTTACAGTACACCTTAGTTTTGGAGGAAAGGTGCCTAAAAAGCCGAGTGCAGATCAACGGCTGTGCGTCAAGATGGCGAAATATATGATGAACGCTTGACTTTACTGTGATAAAGTGATAACATAACAGAGCAACATAATGAATAACCGATTGCTTTTTTTGGAGGTAATCATGAGAAACTTTAAGAGCGATTCTGTTGACAGGCTGTTTGACACCATCCTTTCTTTGAAGGACAGGGATGAGTGCTACGCCTTTTTCGACGATATATGTACGATCAAGGAGATCACCGATATGGCGCAGCGGCTCGACACCGCTTTTCTGATCGACGAGGGTATCAGCTATCAGAAGATATCCGACAAGATCGGCGTTTCGACCGCGACTATCAGCCGTGTCAGCCGTTGTCTCAATTACGGCGCGGGCGGTTATCGCGCGGTGATCGATCGCGCGAAGGAGGCTCAGAAATGAATATCAATGACAACGTACTGAGCGTGACGGAACGGCTGACCTTCTCTTTGAGGGGACTGTACAGCAAATACGGGTATCAGCCGTACCGCATGAGCAAGTTTGAGGAATATGATCTTTACAGCAGAAACAAGGACTTTTTGATCTCCGACTCGGTCATCACCTTCACCGATATCGGCGGAAAGCTGATGGCGTTGAAGCCCGACGTGACGCTGAGCATCATCAAGAATCATACCGACGGCGAGACAAAGAAGCTGTATTACAATGAAAACGTTTACCGTGTAGCCAAGGGCACGAACACCTTTAAGGAGATCATGCAGTCGGGCGTTGAATGTATCGGCGGGATCGACAACGGTCATATCGGCGAATGTCTGTATCTGGCGGCGGAGAGCCTGAGCCTGATCAGCTCCGACTATGTGCTGGATGTCTCGAGCATGGATATCCTCAACGCCGCCCTGGAGCATATCACGGACAGCCGCGCGATCCAGGACGCGCTGGTGAAATGCGTCGGCGAGAAGAATACGCACGGGATCCTGGCGATCTGTGAGCAGAACGGGATCGCGGAAGAGAAGGCGGAGCCGTTGATCGCACTGTTGACGACCTGCGGCGATCCGAAGAGCGTGACGCCGAAGCTCAAAGATATCTGCGAGAGGCTCGGGTGCAAGGACGCTTACGACGAATTCAGCGAGGTTTTTGACGGGATGCCCGCGGAGTACCAAACGAGGATTCAGGTCGATTTTTCCGTTGTTTCCGATCGCAGCTACTATAACGGACTGATCTTTAAGGGCTTTATCAACGGCGTGCCGGACAGTGTGCTGTCGGGCGGCAGATATGACAAGCTGATGCGCCGCATGAAGCGCAAGAGTAAGGCGGTCGGCTTTGCGGTTTACCTTGACGCGCTGGAGCGCATGGATGTGCCGCAGATCGCGGATATCCCGCAGGACGGGATGCTGAATGTCGCACTGCCGAAGGGCAGGCTCGGCGAGAAGGTCTACGCGATGTTTGAGAAGGCGGGATATGAATGTCCGTCGATCAAGGAGGACAATCGCAAGCTGATTTTCGAGAACCCGGAGGCGGGAGTCAGATACTTTTGGGTCAAGCCCTCCGACGTCGCGATCTATGTCGAACGCGGCGCGGCGGATATCGGCGTCGCGGGCAAGGATATCCTGCTGGAATACGTGCCCGAGATCTATGAGCTGCTCGATCTCGATATCGGCAAATGCCGTATGGCGGTCGCCGCTCCGAAGAATTATACCGATGACAACAGCCGTACCCTGAGAGTCGCAACGAAGTTCTCGCGGATCGCTGCCGGCTACTATGCCTCCAAGGGCAGGGATATCGATATCGTCCACCTCAACGGTTCGATCGAGATCGCGCCGATCTTAGGCTTGACGGATGTGATCGTCGATATCGTCGAAACGGGTACGACCCTCAAAGAAAATAATCTTGAAGTAAAGGATACCATCGTCCCGATCTCCGCGCGCCTGATCGCGAACAAATCGAGCTACAAGTTCAAGCGCGGACAGATCGACGGACTGGTGCAGGAATTGAAAAATGATTAAGATACTCAATTATAACGAAGTCACTAACGCCGAGATCTTCGCGCGGTTTGAGCCGACGTCATCCGTTGAGGATATCGTCGCGGACATCATCGCGAATGTCAGAAAAAACGGCGATAAGGCGCTTTTGGAATATACCGCGCGCTTTGATAAGGCGACGCTTTCGGATATGCGCGTTTCGGCAGAGGAGATCGACGAGGCTGTGGATGCCGTAGAGCCTGAGTTCGTAGAGATCCTCAAAAAGGCGGCGGCGAATATCCGCAGGTTCCACATGGCGCAGAAGCGTCAGAGCTTCATCATCAACGATACGGACGGCGTGGTGATGGGTCAGAAGATCATCCCCGTCGATCGCGCGGGTCTGTATGTTCCCGGCGGTACGGCGGCGTATCCCTCGACGGTACTGATGGATGCGATCCCCGCTAAGATCGCGGGCGTCAAAGAGGTCGTTATGGTGACGCCTCCCTCGGCGGACGGCAAGGTGAATCCGGCGATCCTCGCGGCGGCGTATGTCGCGGGCGTTGACAAGATCTTCAAGGTCGGCGGCGCGCAGGCGATCGCGGCGCTCGCTTACGGCACGGAAAGTATTCCGAAGGTCGACAAGATCGTCGGCCCCGGTAACGCGTTTGTCGCGGAGGCGAAAAAACAGGTCTTCGGTCAGGTTTCCATCGATATGATCGCGGGCCCCTCCGAGATACTGATCGTCGCGGACGGCAAGACCAATCCCAAATACGCGGCGGCGGATCTGCTCTCGCAGGCGGAGCATGACAAGCTCGCTTCGGCGGTGCTGGTCACCGACAGCATGGCGCTGGCAGAGGCGGTCAGCGAGGAGCTGGAACGACAGATCCCGCTGCTCGACCGCGCAGAGATCGCGCGCGCTTCCATTGATCATAACGGCAAGATCATTGTTGCCGATACCCTTGATATCGTGATCGATATCGCCAACGAGATCGCTCCCGAGCACCTGGAGCTTTGCGTGGACAATCCCTTCGATTACCTCGACAAGATCCGTCACGCCGGCTCGATCTTCATGGGGCGCAACTGTCCCGAGGCGCTGGGCGACTACTTCGCGGGCCCCAATCACACCCTGCCGACCTCCGGTACGGCGAAGTTTTCAAGCCCGCTTTCCGTTGACGATTTCATCAAGAAAACACAGTATACATACTTTACCGAGGACGCGCTCAGATCGGTCGCGTATGACGTCGCGAAGTTCGCCGAAAAGGAAGGACTGACCGGTCACGCGAAATCCGCTGTCGTCCGGTTGGAGGAAGAGTGATGAGCCGCTTTTTCTCGGATAAGTTCAGCTCTCTGACGCCCTATACGCCCGGCGAACAGCCGAAGGACAGGCGCTTTGTGAAGCTGAACACCAACGAAAGTCCCTTTGCGCCGTCACAAAAGGCGCGGGAATACGCGGCAACGGCGGCGAAGAGCTTGCAGCTTTACTGCGATATCGACTGTACGAAGCTCTGTGAAAAGCTCGCTCGGATGTACGGGATCAAAAAAGAAAACGTGTTGTTTACCAACGGCTCGGACGAGGCGCTGAACTTTGCTTTTGCGGCGTTCTGTGACGACGGCTGTCCCGCGGTGTTCCCCGATATCACCTACGGCTTTTATCCCGTTTTCGCGCAGCTCAACCATGTTCCGTATGAGGAGATCCCGCTGAACGAGGATTTTTCTGTGAACGTGGATGACTATATCGGCGTAGGAAAAACGATCTTTATTGCGAATCCCAACGCGCCGACGGGCATCGCGCTGTCGCTTTCGGACATCGAAAGGATCCTCGCCGGCAATCCCGATACCATCGTTGTTGTGGATGAGGCGTATGTGGATTTCGGCGCAGAGAGCGCGGTCGGGTTGATCGACAGGTACGATAACCTGCTGGTCACGCAGACCTTTTCGAAGTCGCGTTCGCTGGCGGGCGGACGGCTGGGGATGGCGATCGGCTGTGCCGACATCATCCGCGATCTCAATACCGTTAAGTTCTCGACCAATCCGTACAACGTCAACTCGATGACGCAGGCGGCGGGTCTCGGAGCGCTGGAGGATCAGGCGTACTTTGAGGAAAACTGCGCTACGATCATGGAGAATCGCGCGTATCTGACCCGGGAGCTTGAAAAGCCGGGGTTTGTCACGACGGATTCTTTGACGAATTTTGTTTTCGTGAAGCACCCTGAGATCGAGGGCGAAAAGCTCTATCGGGAGCTGAAGGAACGCGGGGTATTGATCCGCCACTTTACTCTCCCGAGAATCAAGGACTATAACCGCATCACGGTCGGTACAAAAGAGCAGATCGACGTGCTGCTGAACAATATCAAAGCGATCATCGGAGGCTATTGATGAGAAGTGCTGAAATCAACAGAAAAACCAATGAGACCGATATCCGCCTGCGCCTTGACCTGGACGGTACGGGCAAGAGCGAGATCAACAGCGGCGTCGGTTTTCTTGACCATATGCTGACCCTGTTCGCAAGACACGGTCGGTTCGATCTGACCCTTCATTGTGACGGCGACACCTATGTGGACGATCATCACTCGGTAGAGGATATCGGCATCGCGCTGGGTCAGGCGTTTGAAAAGGCGCTCGGCGAGAAGCGCGGGATCATTCGCTACGGCAGCTTTATCCTGCCGATGGATGAATCGCTCATCCTGACCGCGGTGGATATCTCCGGCAGGGCGCATCTCAATTATGACTTGCAGATCCCGACGCAGAAGGTCGGGACATTCGATACGGAGCTGACGGAGGAATTCTTCCTCGGCTTTGTCAGAAACGCGAATCTGACCCTGCATATCAAGCAGTTGGAGGGCAAGAACAGCCACCATATCATCGAGGGCGCGTTCAAATCCTTCGGCAGATCGATGAAGCAGGCTGTCGCGGTGGATACCGCCTTCAAGGACGAGATCCCGTCGACGAAAGGGGTACTGTGATGATCGCGATCATTGACTACGGCGTGGGCAATCTGTTCTCGCTGAAAAGCTCCTTTGCCGCGATCGGTCAGGAGGCGGTCGTGACGAGCGACCCCAAGGTCATCGAGGCGGCTGACAGGGTGATCCTGCCCGGCGTCGGCGCGTTCGGCGATGCGGCACAAAAGCTCAGACAAAGCGGTATGGCGCAGGTCGTCAAGGATCAGGCGGCAAAAGGCAAGCCCATCATGGGGATCTGTCTTGGGATGCAGCTGCTCTTTGACAAAAGCTGTGAATACGGCGAGCATGAGGGGCTCGGGCTGATCCACGGAAACATCAGACCTATTTCCGAGATCATCAAACGTGGATTAAAGATCCCGCATATCGGGTGGAACGCGCTGATCATGAAGAAGGAAAGCGCGCTTTTCAAATATCTCAGCGAGGGCGACTGTGTGTACTTTGTGCACTCGTACTATGCCGCCGACTGTGACGAGAATACGACCGCGACCGCGGAATACAGCGCGGAGTTGACCGCTTCGGTGGAAAACGGCAACGTCTACGGATGCCAGTTCCATCCCGAAAAAAGCGGTGAGGTAGGGCTGAATATTCTGAGAGCATTTTGTGAGATATAAGAATAGTTAGGAATTAGGAGTTAGGAATTAGGAATGAATGGCGGGCGCTGCCCGCATCCGATTTCTGTATATTCATCTAAAACGCGTCAGCGTTTCCCGAAATTCCTCATTCCTCATTTCTAATTCCTGATTCTAAGGAGAACCATTATGATTCTGTTTCCTGCAATTGATATTGTGGACGGTAAGGCGGTGCGCCTTTTTAAGGGCGACTATCAGCAGATGACCGTTTACTCGGACAATCCCGCAGAGATCGCGCTGGACTTCAAAAACTGCGGCGCGACGGCGATCCATATCGTTGATCTTGAGGGCGCGAAGGACGGTAATACCCCGAACTTTGACACCGTTCTCGCGATCAAAAAAGCCTCCGGGCTTTTTTGTGAGATCGGCGGCGGTATCCGCAATATGGAGGTCGTCGAAAAGTACCTGGACGCCGGGATCGACCGCGTGATCCTGGGTACGGCGGCGATCGAGGATGAGGCTTTTCTCAAAAAAGCGGTGGAGAAATACGGCGAGCGGATCGCCGTAGGCGCGGACATCCGCGACGGTTATATCGCCGTCAAGGGATGGCTGGAGCGTTCACAGGTGACCGCGGATGAATTCTTTGAAAAAATGCAGAAGATCGGGGTCAAAACGATCATCTGTACGGATATTTCACGCGACGGTGCGATGCGCGGTACCAATCTCGATCTGTATCGCACCATGAACCGCCGCTATGAGGTGGACATCACCGCGTCGGGCGGCGTTTCGTCGATGGAGGATGTGCTGGCGCTCCATGAGATGGAGATGTACGGCGCGATCATCGGCAAGGCGTACTATACCGGTGCGATCGACTTAAGAGAGGCGGTGAAGGCGGTACTATGATCACCAAGCGTATCATTCCCTGCCTCGACGTCAAGAACGGCAGGGTCGTCAAGGGCGTGAACTTTGAGGGACTTTCGGATGTTGCCTCTCCGGTGGAGCTTGCGAAATACTACAGCTCCTGCGGCGCGGATGAACTGGTCTTTTATGATATCACGGCTTCCGCCGAGGGCAGGGCGCTGTTCACGGATATCCTGACACAAACGGCGAAAAGCGTCTTTATCCCGCTGACCGTGGGCGGCGGTATCAATACCGTAGCGGACTTTGACCGTGTGCTCAAATGCGGCGCGGATAAGGTCAGCGTGAATTCCGGCGCGATTCGCAATCCCGATCTGGTATATGAAGCCGCGAAGCTGTACGGCGATCAGTGTGTGGTCATCTCCGCGGACGTCAAGCGCGTCGACGGCGTGTTCCGGGTCTTTGCGAAAGGCGGCAGGGTGAATACCGGCATGGAGGCGATCGAATGGATACGCCGCTGTGTCGATAACGGCGCAGGCGAGGTGGTGCTCAATTCCATCGACACCGACGGCGTTAAGGGCGGCTTTGATCTGGAGATGCTGGACGCGGTTTGTCAGGTCGTCAATGTTCCCGTGATCGCCTCCGGCGGCGCGGGTAAGATCGAGGACTTTTTGACGTTGTTCAAAGCGCTGCCCAAGGTTGACGCGGGCTTAGCTGCCTCGATCTTCCACTTCGGCGAGGTGAAGATCGCCGATCTGAAGGCGGCGATGAAGGACGCGGGTATCCCGACGAGGTTATAATATGCAGGGACGAGGATTGCTCGTCCGCGGACGACCGGTGGTCGTCCCTACGATGGTAAGGAGAATACGACAATGATTAACATTTCAGAATTGAAATTTGACGAAAAAGGACTTATCCCGGCGATCGTGGTGGACAGCGTCACGAAGCGCGTGCTCACCCTCGCGTATATGAACGAGGAAAGTCTTAAAATATCAATGGAGAAGGGGCTGACCTGTTTTTGGAGCCGCTCGCGTCAGGAGCTGTGGCTCAAGGGAGAGACCTCCGGCAACTATCAGCACATCGTCAGCATCACCGCGGACTGTGATAAGGACGCGCTGGTCGTGATGGTCGAGCCCGACGGCCCCGCGTGCCATCTCGGCACGACCTCGTGCTTTGAAAGCCCCGTTTGGGAGAGCGATTCGCTCAGCGAATTCAGCTATGAGGGCTTGATGGAGCTGATCAAAGGCCGCAAGACCGATCCGCAGGAGGGTTCGTATACGACCTATCTCTTTGAGAAGGGCGTTGACAAGATCCTCAAAAAGATCGGCGAGGAATGTACCGAGGTCATCATCGCGGCAAAGGCGGAGGATAAGCCCGAGACCATCTATGAGATCGCCGATCTGTGCTACCATACGATGGTGCTGATGATCGAGCAGGGAATCAGCCTGGAGGATATCCACAAAGAACTGGCTTCACGCCATGTGATCGATAAAAAAGTCAAGCAGGAGAAGATGACCGGTGACAAATAAGGATCTTCACACCCACACCACCTACTGTGACGGCGGGAATTCACCCGAGGAGATGGTGAATGCCGCGATCGAAAAGGGCTTGAAAACCATCGGTATCTGCGCCCACAGCTACACCTTTTTTGACACCTCCTACTGTATCAAAAAGGAGGCTGTGCCGCGGTTTCTCGCAGAGCTTCGTTACCTGCGCGCGGCGTATTCCGACCGTATCCATGTGCTGTGCGGGATCGAGCAGGATTACTACAGCGAGGAGTCGACCGACGACTTTGACTATGTCATCGGGTCGGTGCATTATTTGAAATGCGGCGGAGACTATGTTCCCGTGGACGAGACGGCTGAGATCCTGAAAGGAGCTGCGGAGAAGCATTTCGGCGGGGATATCTACGCCTTGTGCGAAGAATACTATCGCACGGTCGCGGACGTCGTGAATAAAACGGCGTGCGATATCATCGGGCACTTTGACCTTGTCACGAAGTTTTTGGAGAAGGAGCCGCTTTTTGATACGGATCATCCACGGTATGTCGCCGCATGGAAAAAGGCGGCGGACGAGCTGCTGAAAGCGGGCGTGCCGTTTGAGATCAACACGGGCGCGATCACCAGAGGTTATCGGACGACGCCGTATCCGAGCGGGGAGATCGTCGCGTATATCAGGGAGCATGGGGGAAAGCTCGTGCTTTCATCGGACGCGCACAGTGCGGACGCGATCGCATACGGATTTGACAGATTCAGCCTTTAGGGGTTGTAGTTAGTAGTTGTTGGTTGTATATTTTAGGCGGATTTGCTTCGCGGAGGGCAGAATCTAACAGCAAGGTTTTCGGGTCGTCGGGGCGCCGACCCCTACAGCGAAAGATCATTTGCTTTGCATATGTACGGCATCTATTGTCAAAGATGCGGACGAGCATTGCTCGTCCCTACGGTGAACATGGGATATGCTTCGCGTTATTTCGGCATATGAATGAGGAGTCGCGCGAAGGAAAAGGATAATCAAAAACCCGACAGGTTTTGCCTGTCGGGTTTGATGTTTATGTACAGATATAATATCAGAGCTTGATCCTCTGTGCGATGTAGGCTTCGAGGTCGGCGATGGCGACGCGCTCCTGCTGCATGGTGTCGCGGTCGCGGACGGTCACGCAATTGTCCTCGACGGAATCGAAGTCGTAGGTGATGCAGAAGGGGGTGCCGATCTCGTCCTGACGGCGATAACGCTTGCCGATAGAGCCGGCGTCGTCGTAGTCGATCGAGAAGTTCTTACTAAGTTCGTCCGCAAGGGCGCCCGCCTGCTCGCCGAGCTTTTTGGAAAGCGGAAGGACAGCGGCTTTGAACGGAGCGAGGAAGGGATGGAGGCGCAGAACGACGCGGGTGTCGTTCTTTGCTTCGTCGACGATCTCCTCGTCGTAGGCTTCGGTCATGACGGTGAGGAACAGTCGTTCAACGCCCAGTGACGGCTCGATGACGTAGGGGATGTAGCGGGTGTTATCGGTCGGATCAAAGTAAGACAGATCCTTGCCGGAGGTGTTCTGGTGCTGGGTCAGGTCGTAGTCGGTACGATCCGCGATGCCCCACAGCTCGCCCCAGCCGAACGGGAAGAGGTACTCGAAGTCGGTGGTCGCCTTGGAGTAGAAGCTCAGCTCCTCCTTAGAGTGATCTCTCAGGCGGAGGTTCTCCTCCTTGATGCCGAGCGCATAGAGGAAGTCGCGGCAGTAGGAACGCCAGTAGTCGAACCACTCGAGGTCGGTATCGGGCTTGCAGAAGAATTCAAGCTCCATCTGTTCGAACTCGCGTACGCGGAAGATGAAGTTGCCGGGGGTGATCTCGTTGCGGAAGGATTTGCCGACCTGCGCGACGCCGAAGGGAACCTTCTTGCGGGTGGTGCGCTGGATGTTCGCAAAGTTGACGAAGATGCCCTGGGCGGTCTCGGGACGCAGATACAGCTCTGCTTTGGTGTCCTCGGTGACGCCCTGGAAGGTCTTGAACATCAGGTTGAACTGGCGGATGTCGGTGAAATTAGATTTGCCGCAGTTGGGGCAGGTGATGCCCTTGTCGCGGATGTAGTCCATCATCTGATCGTTTGACCAGCCGGCGACGTTGGTGCCGTCGAAATCCTCGATCAGGTTATCGGCGCGGTGGCGGGTCTTGCACTCTTTGCAATCCATCAAGGGATCGGAGAAGCCGCCGAGGTGTCCCGACGCGATCCATGTCTGGGGATTCATCAGGATCGCGGAATCCAGCCCGACGTTGTACTTGTTTTCCTGGACGAATTTCTTGAGCCACGCCGCCTTGATGTTCGCCTTGAGCAGCGCGCCCAGAGGGCCGTAGTCCCAGGTGTTGGCAAGGCCGCCGTAGATCTCGGAGCCGGGATATACAAAGCCTCTGCCTTTACACAGGGCGACGATTCTTTCCATGGTTTTTTCGGTGTTTTTCATGTCAGCCTCCAAAATGTCATTTTCTCAATGACATGATAATTTCAACATTACTTATATTACAAAATTACGTCGGTATTGTCAAGCGGATCGGG
Source organism: uncultured Eubacteriales bacterium (assembly GCA_900313895.1). GTDB lineage: Bacteria > Bacillota > Clostridia > Oscillospirales > Acutalibacteraceae > Ruminococcoides. The sequence continues at coordinate 10,499 of OMTA01000024.1, forward strand.
GAATCGGCGGGGGAGGTTGGTCAGAATCACGATTTTTTCGTATTTTTCCGCTTTAATTCTGATACGCAAGTATAGTCCCTGTGAAAAGGTGTATCATAGCAATCAATAAAGTGCTTTTAAGTCGGTACCGTGATGCCGACAAGGTTCTGATGACTATTTCGATACGTGTATTCTGCCTTGTCCGCATCGGACAGGGCATTTTTCATATACGAGGGAAGTTATGGAATACAAATCGACGTTGCTCCATCCCGAGGATATCGAACGGATCCTCAAGAGGATAGCGCATCAGATCATCGAAAAAAACCACGGCACAGAGGATATCTGTCTTGTGGGGATCCGTACCCGCGGCGTTCCGCTGGCTTACAGACTGGCGGAGAATATCGCGGCGATCGAAGGAAAAGAGATCGCTGTCGGGGAGCTGGATATCACGCTCTATCGTGACGATCTGAGCCTTGTCGGCGAGACGCCGAGGGTCAGGGAAACGAAGATCGACTTTGATGTGACCGGAAAAACGGTCGTGCTGGTGGATGATGTGATCTACACCGGTCGCACGGCGCGCGCGGCGATCGAGGCGGTCTGCGACACGCTCTGCGCCGTCGGCAAAAACATCCCGACCTCGGTGGATGAGGCCGTCGCGGTCAGGCTCAGGGAGACCGACGACGAGGAAGCGGTCAAGATCTATGTGAAGAATTAGGAGTTAGGAATTAGGAATTAGGAGTTAACGCACGACAGATGTTTTATTTGCTTCGCATTTGTGTATCAACACTCCTCACTCCTAACTTCTCACTCCTAACTAAAATAATCTAGGGGGAAAATCTGAAATGAAAATGATTTACAATGTCAAAGACAAACCCAAATTCGGCCAGTTGATCGTCTTTGCGTTCCAGCAGCTGCTCGCGATCATGGCGGCGACCATCGCTGTCCCGATGATCGTCGGCAACGGCATGAGCACCTCCGCGGCGCTCTTCGGCGCGGGCGTCGGTACGCTGGTTTACGTCGCGTTCACCAAGGGTAAGAGCCCGGTCTTCCTCGGCTCGTCCTTTGCATTCCTCGGCTCGATGGCGGCGGCTTTTGCGGGCGCTGCCAGTGTGGCGCTCGGCTTCCTCGGCCTGATCATCGGCGCCGTGCTTGCGGGTCTTGTCTATGTTGTTATCGCGCTGATCGTCAAGGGCGCGGGCGTTAAGTGGATCTCGAAGATCATGCCTGCGGTCGTTATCGGCCCGATCGTCGCGATCATCGGTCTGTCGCTCGCGGGCAACGCGATCGGCGATCTGAGCAAAGTCAACTACACCAAGGATGTGGATATGTCCGCCGTGACTGTCCGCACTGTTGAGACCGTCAATGACGACGGTTCTATCGGCACACAGAATGTGGCGCTGGATGCGGACGGCAACGTCGATCCCTCCATCACCGTGAATGTTGCCGAGGACGGTACCATCACCGGTACGACCCAGCCCGGCTCGCACTATGTCGCGATCATCTGCGGTCTGGTGACCCTGGCGGTCGTCATGCTGTGTTCCGTATACGGCAAGAAGATGATGAAGCTGATACCGTTCATCATCGGTATCCTCGCGGGGTATGCCTGCGCGACGATCTTCTACTTCATCGGCAAATGGACCGGTAATCCCTCGCTGATGATTATTCAGTACACTGCGTTCACCAGCCTCTTCCAAAATATCAGCGTCAGCTCCTTTATCGCGCTGCCTGACTTCACCTTCCTCAAGGCGTTCGGCGCGTTCGGAGAGCTTTCCGGCAGCTATATCGGCACCATCGCGGTCGCCTATATCCCGGTTGCTTTCGTTGTATTTGCGGAGCATATCGCCGACCACAAGAATCTGAGCTCTATCATCGAGCAGGATCTGTTGGAGGATCCGGGTCTTGACCGCACCCTGCTGGGCGACGGCGTCGGCTCTATAGCAGGCGCTGTTTTCGGCGGCTGCCCGAATACCACTTACGGCGAGTCTATCGGCTGTGTCGCGATCACAAAGAACGCTTCTGTCGCTTCGATCATCGTCGCTGCGTGTGAGGCGATCCTGATCTCCTTCATCGCTCCGTTCGTCGCGTTCCTCAGCACCATCCCGAGCTGTGTTATGGGCGGCGTATGTATCGCGCTGTACGGCTTTATCGCGGTATCCGGTCTGAAGATGCTGCAGAAGGTCGACCTCGATGACAACCGCAACCTGTTCACCGCTTCTGTCATCCTGATCGCGGGCGTCGGCGGCTTTACCCTGACCTTCGGCAAGATCACCCTGACTACCGTTGCGTGCGCGCTGATCCTCGGTATCCTGACCAACGTTATGCTCAGCAAGGGCAAGAAGCCTGAAGCGGAGGCTCCCGCAAAGGGCAAGAAGAAGGCAAAGAAATAATCGCTTTTATTAACAGAACAGACGTTATACTTTTGGAAGGTATATACGGATAAAAAGGGACCGGCTTGATGCCGGTCTCTCTGTTCTGAGGAAACATATGTGCTGGTTTGTAAAATGAATTGCTTTTGAACCGGCCTCCTGTTATAATAGAACCAAAGGTAATAGCTTTACCGCAATAAAGAACGGAGGAATTTCCAATGAAAAGAATGACGCGTATTTTATCCGCATTA
>OMTA01000067.1 GCA_900313895.1 uncultured Eubacteriales bacterium
ATTCTACAAAATACAGGATGTTGTGGGTCTTAAATCACCCCGCAGGTCAGCTTCGCCGAAAAAGCGCAAAAAACCGCCGCCCGAAGGCAGCGGTTCAGTTCATCTTAAATAAAATGCTTGTGATAGCTCTCGGTGATCTTTTCCGCGTCGGGCGAGATGATCAGTGAGATGAGCCGATCGTTTCTCTCAACCTTGCATTTCTCGATCACAGCTGCCTGCTCGGGCAGGTAGTTGCGGCTCTGCTTGAGGAGAACCTCAAGACGTTTTTGGAGCTTTTCCTCGATCTCGTCGGCAGCGGCGTCATCCTTTGCCCTGACCAGTACGATCTCATTGGTCGTCACGCTTGCCGCCTCGATACCGCCGGCATAATCATCGATCATGTCCTCGCTGATACCGTATCTGCGATCCAGCTGATCGGCAGAGGTATATTCGACCATCTCGGGGAAATCAACCTCTTCTTTGACCTCGTCAAAGATCTTTTGGAGGGACACATCTACCTGTGTGCCGGCGCCGCCTTTATTGGAAGACGAAGACTCACCGCAGGCGGACATCATCATTCCGAGTGCCAGAACGATACATAATACAGCAATAATTCTTTTCATACTAACCTCACACATGGTTCTTCAGATACTGTACCCAATTGCCGCAGGCTTCGTTTGTGAAATGGATGCCCAGCACATCGGGATCGGAACAAAACTCAGGCTTCAGCGCGCCGGTCTCGTCGCGCATGATGCTGTTGATATCCAGATACTTGTAATGGTTCTTTTCACAGAAAGCCTTCAGCTTGACGTTGAAATCATCGATAATCTTATTGTTGAGATTCGTCTTTTCGTATTCCTTCAATCTGGGCGTAACAGACTGCAGATAGATCTTGACGTCGGGTGTATGCGACTTGATCTTATTGACCAGCGATTCGCACGCTTTCATCGTCTCGTCGATACCGTAGCCCTCAAGATCGTTCATGCCGAGCATGATAAAGACCTTCTTGGCGCCGGTCAGCTCAGCGCAATTCTCGGTGAGCTGTTGGTCACCGCGATAGTAGGGATGGACGGCGTTGGGATCATCCAGCGCCCACTGGGCATTGTTATAACCAAGGCTCTCGGCGCAGAAGAACTGAACCTTGCCGAGCGCTTCGGGATCGTTGTCACAATAAAGGTTGAGCATGACCGTGATACTGTCGCCGACAAAAACCGCGTCATCAAACCATGATGAGGGAACCGGATATTCGATCGGCTCCTCGGTCGGCTCCTGCGTTTCTTCGACCGCCGCGCTTTCCTGATCGCTTTTGTCAGCGCCGCAAGCCGCAAAAAGCATCACCATTGAAAGGCACAAAATAATGCACAATAACCTCTTCATTTGTTGCTCGTCCCCTCTGTTTTCGACACGATACGTCGAAATCCATCAAAATGCATGGGTATTATAGCATATGCAGGTAAAAAATACAATCACCAAAGAAAGATTTTACGGGAAATTTTTTCACGGCAAAAAAATGATCCGCTTTTCAAGTCAGATCAGATATGATATAATAAAGCAGAATCAAATGAAAGTGAATCGCATCATCATGCTGAAAAAGATCGTCGCGCCGCTGATCGGCTGGTATGAACTGAATAAAAGAGAGCTGCCGTGGCGGATCGATAAGGATCCGTACCATGTCTGGATCTCCGAGATCATGCTGCAGCAGACGCGCATCGAAGCGGTGATCCGCTACTACGAACGCTTCACGCGGGAGCTGCCGGACATCCAAAGTCTCGCCGAGGTCGTTGACGACCGGCTGATGAAGCTATGGGAAGGGCTTGGCTACTACAGCCGCGCCCGCAACCTCAAAAAAGCCGCCCGGATGATCCTGTCCGATTTCGACGGGACATTTCCGAAGAAATACCGCGAGATCATCACCCTGCCCGGGATCGGCGAATACACCGCCGGCGCGATCGCCTCGATCTGCTTTGACGAGCCTGTCACCGCGGTCGACGGAAATGTACTGCGCGTCATCACCCGCGTCACGGGCGATCGGTCAAACGTCCTGCTTCCCGAAACGAAAAAGCGGATTACGGCGACGCTCAGAGAGATCATACCGCCACAGTCGGGCGCATTCAACGAAGGTCTGATGGAGTTGGGAGAAACGGTCTGCCTGCCGAACGGCGCGCCGCTCTGTGAACAGTGCCCGATCAAAGCCGAGTGTATCGCGTATCAAAAAGAGCTAACCGACGAGATACCGGTCAGGATCAAAGCGCTCAAACGAAAAACAGCGAAGAAAACCGTTTTCCTGATCACCGCCGATGACGGCAGGATCGCCATCGAAAAGCGCCCCGAAAAAGGGCTGCTCTCGGGACTGTACCAGCTTCCGAATATTGATGGTTATTATTCCGATAACGAATTATATGATATCCTGCGCGATTGGGGAATGAGCGCGCAAGCCATCGCTTTTCATAAAGAAGCCAAGCACGTTTTCACCCATATCGACTGGTACATGGAAGCGTATCGGGTCACGGTGGCAACGCCGATCGACCGCTTTCTCTGGGTCACCGAGGAGGAATTGAACACCGCCTACTCCCTCCCCACCGCATTCCGAAAACTGCTCAAATAACGACAAAAGCCTCCGTTATTCACGGGGGCTTTTATGATGATCCTGTATCATTCGGCGGAGAGCTTTTCGGCGATATCGGGGAGATCCTCCTTGGTGACGCAGATCCTTTCGGCATTTTTCGTTCCGTCCGGATCAAAGCGCTTTGCGAGCGCTTCAAAATCCTCGGGCGCCGCAATCAGGATGTTCTCACGCAAATACGACTCAAAAGAAACGGTCTGATCGTTCAGAAACCGCGCGACGTCATCCGCACCGAAACCGTCCTTGAGGGGATGATAGTACGCGTCCAAAAGGCTCAGAAGCTCCGCGCGATACTGCTTGTCATCAAACAAGGGAACGGTGATCGGTGCGCGCTTTTTGAAATAGACGGACATATCGGAGCTTGGGCGCTGAGCCATCGGCAGAGGTTTGGGATCGACATTTGAATATTCTAAAAAAGAATAATAAACCCCCTCATGCTCTTTCATCTCCGACTCCGTGCTGACGCTCCACTCGGGAAGATCATCGAGATTCGGGATATAGGTATCCGCATCGCCGTCAAAGCGCATCCTGGTGATATGCGCCGCATGGCAATACGGCAAAAGCTGGCGGTACATCGAGCCGCCGCCGATATCGAAAACATCGTCTGGGGCGAACTGACCGATCATCCGATGAAGCTGCTCCATACTGCCGCATACCACCGCGCCGCTGACACGCAGGTCGGGGATATCTGCCAGAACGAGGTTCAGCCTGCCGGGAGCGGGCTTGCTGTTCGGCAACGACAACAGGGTCGTATAGCCCATCACGACCACCTTCCCGCGGGTGGTCGCGCGGTAATACAGCATATCGTCGGGGATGGACTTCAACAGGTCGCCGTTTTTTCCGATCCCCCATCGGGAATCCACCGCTACAATCAGTTTCATGTTTATACTCCTACATTATCAATCTTCAACTGTCCATTACATCAATCAGGTGAGGACATAGTCCTCCCGAATTGTCCATTGTCAATTGTCAACTGTCCATTATATCTATCGGGTGTGGGCAGCGCCCACCATCAATTTCCATTGTCAATTGTCAACCGTCCATTATATCAATCGGGTGTGGGCAGCGCCCACCATCAATTGTCCATTGTCAATTGTCAACCGTCCATTACATCAATCGGGTGTGGGCAGCGCCCACCATCAATTGTCCATTGTCAATCGTCAACTGTCAATTGATCAGATCGCTACCGGGATCTTTTCGTTGAACTCGTGGAATTTGTAGTCGATCAGCTTAAAGTCATCCACGGTGAAATCATAGAAATTCTTGACCTCGGGATTGACCCAGAGCTTCGGCGCATCGTAAGGCTCAAGCTCGATGATGCGCTTGACCGCATCGACGTGTCGGTCATAGATATGTGCGTCGGCGATCACGTGAACCAGCTCGCCGACCTCAAAGCCCGAAACCTGCGCGAACATATGCAGAAGGATCGCGTACTGGCAGACGTTCCAGTTATTGGCGACCAGCATATCCTGTGAGCGTTGGTTGAGGATCATGTTCAGCTTATTGCCGGTGACGTTCAAAGTCACGCTGTAGGCGCAGGGATAAAGCCCCATCTCGCTGAGATCATGGTGGTTGAAGATATTAGACATGATGCGGCGGGAGGTCGGATTGTGCTTCAAGTCATAGAGCATCCTGTCGACCTGATCGAACTCGCCCTCGGCATACTTGTGCTTGACGCCCAGCTGATAGCCGTACGCCTTGCCGATGGTACCGTTTTCATCCGCCCAGCTGTCCCAGATATGACTTTTCAGCTCGTGGGTATCGTTCGATTTTTTCGACCAGATCCAGAGCAGCTCGTCGATACAGCTTTTGAAAAAGACCTTGCGAAGGGTCATGATCGGGAATTCCTTGGAAAGATCATAGCGGTTGACGACGCCGAATTTTTTGATGGTATGCGCGGGAGCGCCGTCCTCCCAATGGGGACGCACCTCAAAATTTTCATCGGAAAAGCCGTTCTCGATGATCTCTCTGCAATTCTCCTTGAACACTAAATCTGCGTAGCTCATATAAAAACCACCCTATATTTTGATGTTTAACCTTATTATACTAATTCTGAAATGCTTGTCAACACGGTAAAAGAATTATAAAACAAGAGCAACACATTTCTGTGCTGCTCTGTAATATTCAGTATCTGATATCTTATTCCTCGAGATAGATTTCCCGAATGCTCTCGATCTGCTCCTGCGTCACACCGACAGACTCGATCAGGAAGGTCTCTATCTTTTCATTGATAGTGCTTCCGGCGTAGCTATCCAATCCATTATAGAGCCCGTTAAGCGCATCGGGATCCTTGTATGCGGAAAGAGAATACTCCAGCTTCATATCTTCTTCGGATACGCCGAGCAATCCTTGCAACAGAAACACGATGGTTCCCGTACGGTCGACGCCGTAGGTGCAATGCAGGTACATCGGATAGTTATTCCGGTCGGCAAGATCGGTAAAAATCTGTTTGAGCGCATCGCGTGAACCGACCTTGAATATCCCGCCGTACATCGGTGAATTATAGAAGCGATGCCTCACTTTTTGACCGAGTCTGGAATGATAGTTCCCCGAAAACAGGGAGCTTTCCCTTAAATCAAAGTCATAGCGGAATCCGAACGGTTCGGCAGCCAAAGGATCGGTAAGAAAATAGTCGTTCTCGACCAGCGCGTCGATCTCTGTACCGCGGATCACCAGCCCTTGGCGCACTTTCTTTCCGGAAGCGGTCTTGTAGCCGCCGATATCGCGCGTATTTTGGACGCCGGGCAGCGTGATAAAGCGGTTCGTCGGAGCAACAGTGAAGGAACCGTCATAGCTTTCCGTCTTTCCGTTCGGATCGGATGTATCGGTTACGGTCACGCTGAACGGATATGTCTTACCCGTCATCAGGTTATCGATAATCAGCTCCGTTTTCTGAGGCGACAGCTCGTATTTCTGACCGTCAAGCTCCAGCTCCGCTTTCGCGCCTTCGGAAAGCGAGTAAGTAAAAACGAAGGGCAGATAGTTATCACCGTTGTTTTTCTCGGCGAGCGTATCAAGATTGATTTCGCCCTTATAGTAGTTTTCAATCAAACGAGAACTAAGATACACTTCATCCTCATAAGACGGAAGCTCTATCAACGAAGACCTTTTTCCGGATTCACTCCTGCCGGAGGAATATCCGCCGGTATTATCACTCTTATTAAGGACAAAACAAACGGCAGCGACAATAACAAGCAGAACGATCGCGATTACCGATAAAACGTTACTATTATAACTGTCGAACCTTTTCCCGAAACGTTTTCTCTTTGCATTTTGACTTTTAGCCGGAGGGATAAACGATTCTTCTATCATCTTTCCGGACTCATCAAAGGTATAAGTTCCGTGTTCGATCAGATCGTTGGTCATCGAACCGTGAACGAACTTCTGACCGACAGCGATCTTTCCATTATAACCGGCATAGTAGAGATCGCCGTCAATCTTTACGATACCGGCGCGTGTCGGAACACCGTTCTCATAGTAGATCGTCTCGCCGTTTTCATGCACTAATCCGTTTTTGACTTTTTTGCTCATTGTATATCCCTCGATCTTTGCATTGGAAGCAACGAAAAACAGTCTTTTCGTTATTATTTATTATACCGATTTTGGCTGATAAGTCAAGGAATATGCGCCTTGTGAGAGGCACCAAGTCAATATATTGACATTCAAGGAAACAGGTGCTATAATAAAAATGTGGAGACCAGACGGTTGCCACAGATTATATGCTTATATTGGTGGGTTTATCCCAAATCCAAGTAAGCCGTCTGTTGCAGAGACGGCTTACTTTTTCTTTATATGTAAGTATACAGCAAGCAGAAAACCTGCAATGCTGCAAATACCACTAATAATAGTAAAAGTAATCATAGTTCGCCTCCTTGAAAAATCAAATTTCTCGCAAAGGCTATAACTATTCGCCTCCTTTCCCCAATGCGAGATACAGAGGCAACCGTCTTTTTAACCGCACACCACCTATAAGAAAGGAGAAAAGAACTCGGTTGTAAGCAGTGGTTTCCACATAACCAAATATAGCATCATGTCGAATTATGTCAATATATTAATCTATGTCACCTGCTACACCGGGTGGCATTTTGTATTAATGCAACTTTTACCACCTATATCGCCCAATAAAGCAGATTTTGATATAGGCGTCGTAACAACGTCAAAAGCATCCGAGAGGTGTTATAGCCTCAAAAGAATCAACGTGAGAAAAAAGTCATCTATTGCCAAGTAAGCATCACAAGAGATTGTACAACATCTGATTCCCCGCTACACAAAAAGCGCTGTGACACGAGGTCACAGCGCTTGTGATTCTTTATACCTTAATAACCGATCGATTATTTCTGGCTGATCGCATCCTGCGCAACATGTCACATGGGGGAGAAACTTTTGCGCTTTTTTGGCGATTTCCGCTTATTTTGAGCGTCGTGGGCGGCGTTTCGGGCAAAAATCGCAAATGCCAGTCAAATGAGCTCTCATGCACGATGATTTTCGAAACGAAGGCTCTGATGATGTCTTCCGGGATATTTCCGTCGTCAGTCGAATAAATACTCTGCATCAGAAAATATTTGAAGAGCGCGATTCTCTCATCAAAGTCGCAGGGCTTCGTCTCTTTCTGCTCATGAGGTTTGAGCTTCGCAAGCTCGTCTTCTATCGTTTTCAGCCTTGCTTCGATCTCAGTCGTTTTGTTCAGAAAGTAGTCTTTGGTGATTTCACCATCAGCTCGCATCTCGATCAGATTATCCAAGCGCTTTTGCAGCTTGGTTTTTTCGTCATCATACTGTCGGATCAGCGCGGTATTGTCCTGACTGGGTTCTTCATCATCCTTGTGTTT
>OMTA01000028.1 GCA_900313895.1 uncultured Eubacteriales bacterium
AAAAACCTCTTTTCGTTTAATGTTTCGTGATAGATTGTTTTTTGTGAAAGATCGGTAAGGACGATCAGCCTTTTTCAATCAGTTCATAGATCGCCTTAGCGGCTCTCTCGGAAGCATGACCGTCGTCGACGCTGCCCTTATCCTTGAGGAATGCGTCACAATCCTTGACGAACTTTTCTTCATCAAAGTTCAGGATGTTTTCGATCAGCTGATCGTTGTTCTCAGCGGTGGGGAAGGGGAGCGCCGTAAGCGGGAAGAACATCGTGCGCTCGTTCTCCTCATAATTCTCGACGTCCGTCGCGTAAGTGAAGCCGGGCTTGCGGCGCAGCATATACTCACAGATCCAGCTCGAATAGTCGGTGATACCGACGTCGATGATCGCCATCAGATCCTGTATATCGGGGAAGCCGCTGACGTTGATGACATTGTTCGGGAACAGGTTCCATTTTAAAAAGCGCTTGGTGCGCATATGGAAGCGTGTCATGATGACCCACTTGCCGCCGAAGCGCTTCTTCAGCGCATCCGCCAGACGATCGTAGTCGATCATGTACGGACGCAGGTCGCGGTCGTCACGGAAGGTCGGCGCATACATACAGAGCTTTGCGTCCTTCGGAATATCATACTGTCTGCGGATGGATCTGTCGAGCTCTTTGAGCTTCTTTTCATCCTTGCAGAGCAGGATGTCGTTACGCGGATGACCGAATTTCCAGATCGGTGTCTTTTTCCAGAAATCCTCGCGATAGATCTCGTCCTCCATATCGGAGTTAGAGATAATGTAGCTGGTCATACGACCCTCGCGCGCCGCTTTACGCAGCCAGCTCTTGTCGTTATTGGCGTCACGACCGAATTTTTTGATGCCCAGCGAGCCGTGCCATGTCTCGATCAGGTATTGACTGCGCTTTTTGTGATAGCGGACAAAAGAGGTGCTGATACCGTTATCGACGATGATCTTCGCGCTGCAAAGCTCTTTGAAGAACTCGTAGGAGTTACGCACGACGGGGCGAACCTCGTCCGGGAAGAACAGCGGGCCGACACGGGTGTTTTTCAGCACCGTCCAGACCAGATCAACGTCATAGCCGCCGTCGATCAGTCCCTGACAGATCGCCTTGGGGTTACAGTCATAGTTACCGGTAAAATTGAGGAAGATGACTTTGTTTTTCTGGACCGGGTTGAAGGGTTTGATCAGCGTGATAAAAATACGCTTGACCGCGGAGTCGATTTTTTTGATGATCGTCATTAAAAAACCGACGCCGAAGATAGCGTCAAGAATTCTAAACAATTTCAGCTCATCCTTTCAGACATTTCCAAAATTTCATGCTTATGTGTATTTTACCATTATTCCCTATATTTGTCAATCAATTCGCCTGTTTTATCCGCCAATATTCACCATGTAAAAAAGGTGATTTTTAAGCGTTTATCACGATAGCGTCGACAGCATGAGATGTTGGATGATCGCTATATTTCCCGACCGGAAAATTAACGCCGTTTCGATCATATAAAAGACGAATTTTCGGATTGATATTGACTTTGACGCTTTAATGTGCTATAGTAAGTTCAACATCAAGAAAGGAGCATCGGCATGAATAACGTATCACACGCGACAACTTCACGATTTACCTATTCCTACGCGCGCTGTTTTGCGGGCTTTTATTGCTATGCTCAGGATGATTGAATGTCCGAAGATGACAGATAGCTGTAGGTGTTACCGCGGTTCTGTTTTCGGACAGAGCCGCTTTTGTATTATTTCGGGCGATATCTAACCGGAAAAGGGGAATGTGTATGGATCAACTGGGTCAGGCAAGAGCCGCGATCAACGAGATCGACGAAAAGATGGCGCGCCTTTTTGAAGAGAGGATGCAGGCGGCAAAGGTCGTTGCTTCTTACAAAAAGGAGCACGGGCTGCCGATCTATGACGCGGCGCGTGAGCAGACGGTCATCGAACGCAACAAGGCGTTCATCAAGGACGGCGAGATCGGCGCGTATTATACCCGATTTCTCACCGATGTGATGGCGATCTCAAAGCAGTATCAGGAGCGTCTGATCAGCGGCGCAAAGGTCGCGTATTGCGGGATCGAGGGCGCTTTTGCCAACATCGCCGCGACAAAGATCTTCCCCTACGGCACGGCGATCTCCTTCCCGGATTTCCGATCCGCTTATGAGGCGGTCGAGAACGGCGAGTGCGACTGCTGTGTTCTGCCGATCGAGAACAGCTATGCCGGCGAGGTCGGTCAGGTGATGGATCTGATGTTCTCGGGCTCTCTCTATGTCAACGGAATCTACACCCTGCGCATCGCCCAGCATCTGCTCGGCGTACAGGGATCGAACCTCAATCAGATCAAGACCGTCGTCAGCCATCCTCAGGCGCTGGCACAGTGCGCGGAGTATATCCGTAAAAGAGGATACAAAACGATCGAATACAGCAATACCGCTGCTGCCGCGAAGGCAGTCAAAGAGAAAAACGATCCCGCTGTCGCGGCGATCGCGTCGGTGGAAACAGCGCGGCTCTACGGGCTGGAGCTGCTCGACCACGACATCAACGAAAGCGTGATGAACTCCACCCGCTTTGCGGTTTTCTCGCGCGCGGAGAATCGCAAGCTCAGCACCCCCGACGGCAACTTTATCCTGATGTTCACCGTCAAAAACGAGGTCGGCGCGCTGGCGCAGGCGCTGAATGTTTTGGGCAGCTACGGCTTTAATATGCGCGCGCTGAAATCCCGCCCGATGAAGGATCTGGCGTGGCAGTATTATTTTTATATCGAAGCAGAGGGCGACGAGACCGGACGCAACGGCACGGATATGCTTAGGCATATTTCCCTGCATTGTGACAAGCTGAAGGTCGTCGGCCATTACAGCGAAGAAGTACTTTTGGAAGAGAGTGAAATGTATGTCTGACAGCAAAGTTTTAAGAATGGAGTTGGGCGAAAACAGCTACGATATCGTGATCGAGCGCGGCGCGCTTAACAGAGTCGGCGAGCTGTTCGATCTCGACCGCAAGGTGATGATCGTCACCGATGACGGCGTTCCCGAGGAGTATGCCGATACCGTCGCGGATTTTGCGGCTGAAAGCACCGTGTTCACGGTGCCTCACGGCGAATCCAGCAAGGAGCTCGGTTGGTGCCGCGCGATTCTGACAAAGATGCTTGACCGCGAGTTTACGCGCCGTGACTGCGTTGTGGCGGTCGGCGGCGGCGTCGTCGGCGATCTCGCGGGCTTTGTCGCTTCCACCTATATGCGCGGCGTTGATTTCTACAGCATCCCGACCACCGTTCTGTCACAGCTGGATTCATCCATCGGCGGCAAAAACGGCGTCAATCTCAATGATATCAAAAATATGGTCGGTACTTTTTATCAGCCGAAAAAGGTCGTCATCGACCTCGATCTGCTCAAGACCCTGACCACCCGCCAGCTCTGCAACGGACTCGCCGAGGCGGTCAAAGCCTCCCTGACCTCTGATAAAGAGCTTTTTGAGCTGTTTGAAAACGGAGATATCAAGGCGAATATCGATGAGATCGTTCTGCGCTCATTAAAGGTCAAGAAGGATGTTGTTGAGCAGGATGAAAAGGAACAGGGGCTCCGCAGGATCCTCAACTTCGGCCACACGATCGGTCACGCAATCGAAAGCTTCGAACATCTCAACGGACTGTATCACGGCGAATGTGTTGCCCTCGGTATGATCCCGATGGTAAGCGAAGAGCTGCGACCGCGTCTGATCAAAGTCTTGGACAAGCTCGATCTGCCTACCTCCATCGGTCTGGATACGGATGAAGTCCTCAACGCCATTCTGCATGACAAAAAGACAGACGGCACCTCCGTTATCGTCACCACCGTGGATGAGCCCGGACATTTCGAGATGAAATCCATCGAGTACAGCGATTTCAGACCGCTGATCGAGATGGTCAAAAAGTAAGATGAAGAATACATTCGGAAACAACCTGTGCCTCACGCTCTTCGGCGAGAGTCACGGCGAATACATCGGCGCGGTGCTGGACGGACTTGCCCCGGGGATCGTAATCGATGACGCGTATATCAAGTCACAGCTGAGCCTGCGCAGACCGGCGGGGAAGATCTCTACCGCGCGGCATGAAGCAGATGAATACCGTATCGTCAGCGGCGTTTTTGAGGGCAAAACCACCGGAACGCCCTTGACGCTTCTGATCCCCAACACCTCTCAGCACAGCAAGGATTATTCTTCGACCCGCGCGCTCGCACGACCCGGTCACGCGGATTATACCGCCTACGCCAAGTATCACGGCTTTGAGGATTATCGCGGCGGCGGGCATTTTTCCGGCAGAGTGACGGCGGCGTTGGTCGCGGCGGGCGCGATCGTACTGTCCGCCTTAAAGCAAAAGGGCATTGTGATCGGCACCCACATCGCCTCATGCGGCGGAGTGGCGGACGATCCGTTCACCGATCCGGCAAAGGATATCCCCTCACTCAACGAAAAGGCCTTTGCTGTTTTGAATGAAGAAAAAGGCGCTGAGATGCGCTCCGCGATCGAAGCGGCAGCGGCAGACGGCGACTCGGTCGGCGGCGTGCTGGAAACAGCGATCCTCGGCGTTCCTGCCGGGGTAGGCGAGCCGTGGTTCGATACCGTCGAGGGCGTGTTGTCCCATGCGTTGTTCAGTATTCCCGCCATCAAAGGCGTCCAGTTCGGCGATGCCTTCAACATGGTGAACGGCAGAGGCAGCGACTATAACGATATTTTTTATATTTCCGATAAAAAAATAAAAACCGCTACCAATCACAACGGCGGCGTCAACGGCGGCATCACCAACGGTATGCCGATCCTCTTCTCCTGCGCGGTCAAGCCGACCCCGTCGATCTTCAAGGCGCAGGATACCGTGGATATGTTCAACAAAACCGACGCGGTGCTCAAGCTCAAAGGCAGACACGATCCCGCGATCATCCATCGCGCAAGGGTCGTCGTCGACAGCGTAGCGGCGCTCGCGATCGCCGATCTGCTTATTACCCGCTACGGTACCGATTGGCTGTCTGTTTAGGAATTAGGAATCGGGTGAGGGCGAAGCCCTCCCGCAATTGTCAACTTTCCATTGTCAATTGTCAATTCATCCCTTTTTTGATTTAGAACAAGGAAAACACATGAATTACGGACTGATCGGGGAGAAACTGCCCCATAGCTTTTCCAAGGAAATACATGAAAAGATCGCTGACTATCAATATTCTTTAAAAGAACTAAAGTCGAGCGAAGTCGAAAATTTTATTCTTTCAAAGAATTTTAAAGCGATCAACGTCACGATCCCGTACAAACAGACGGTCATCCCGTTTCTCGATGAGATCGCGCCCGAGGCTCAGGCGATCGGCGCGGTGAACACCATCGTCAACCGCGACGGCGTTCTCTACGGCTACAACACCGATTTCGGCGGGATGCGCGCGTTGATCGAGCGCACCGAGGTCGAGTTGAAATACAAAAAAGCGCTGATCCTCGGTACCGGCGGCACTTCCCGCACGGCACGAGCGGTCTGTGAGCGCCTCGGCGCAAAGGAGATCCTGCGGGTCAGCCGCAGCGGGCGAGAGGACTCTATCACCTATGAGGAAGCCTACGCGCGTCATACCGACGCCGATGTGATCATCAACACGACCCCCTGCGGAATGTATCCGAACATCACTGATTGCCCGATCGACCTTGACCGGTTTTCGAAGCTCTCCGGCGTGATCGATGCGGTGTATAATCCGCTGTCGACAACGCTTGTCCTGAAAGCGAAAGAACGCGGCTTGAACGCGGCAGGCGGCCTGTATATGTTGGTCGCACAGGCGGTTCTGGCGGCAGAGCATTTTATGGATAAAGAGCTTGACGTGGTCAAGCTGACCAATCAGATATACGAAGAAATATATTTCTCTAAAAGAAATATAGTCCTGTCCGGTATGCCCGGATCGGGAAAATCCACCGTCGGAAAGCTCACCGCCGATCAGACAGGCAGAGAGTTCATCGATACCGACGCGTTGATCGTTGACCGCACGGGCGAGATCACCGCGATCTTTGCCGAGCACGGCGAGCAGTACTTCCGCGATCTGGAAACGGAAGTCATCCGCGAGCTTGCGCCTCTGAACGGCAAGGTCATCTCCCTCGGCGGCGGCGCGATCCTGCGCGACGAGAACATCGACGCCCTCAGACACAACGGCGAGATCTTTTTCATCGACCGTTCGCCGGAATACCTGATCCCGACCGACGACCGTCCCCTTGCCGACGAAAAGGAAAAGATCGAGCGCCTCTATCACGAACGCATCGACCGCTACATGGCGACCGCCGATTATATCATCGACGGCGACTGCGATCCCGAGGACGTCGCCGACAGTATCATCAACGGAGAATAAAACTATTGACAATGGACAGTTGACAATGGAAAATTGCGGGTGGGATACCCGCACCCATTTGCAGAAACGAGCAATTTTCGTTTGTATCGGTAATTGGAGAATACTATGAAAATCTTAGTGATCAACGGGCCTAATCTGAATATGTTGGGCATCCGCGAGCCGGATATCTACGGCCGCGTGACCTATACGGATCTGTGCGATATGATTCTTGAGTACGCCCTGAAAAAGAATATCGAGGTCGAGCTGTACCAGAGCAACCACGAGGGCGATCTGGTCGATCGGATCCAGGAAGCCTACGGCAGGATCGACGGCATCGTCATCAATCCTGGCGCATATACTCATACCTCCGTTGCGATCCTCGACGCGCTGAAGGCGGTCGCGATCCCTGCGGTAGAGGTACATATCTCCGACGTAGACGCGCGCGAGGATTTTAGACAGATCAGCTATATCCGCTCCTATTGCAAAGCGACGATCAGCGGCCGCGGGGTACAGGGCTATCTCGATGCGATCGATCTGTTGACAGGTGAGTAGGATGAAAGCCGTATTCACCCCGTCTAAAGCCGTCGGAACGATCACCGCACCCCCGAGCAAGAGCATGGCGCATCGTCTGTTGATCTGCGCGGGATTAAGTGTGGGAGAGAGTGTGATCCATAATCTCGCGTTTTCCAAGGATGTTGAGGCGACGATCGCCTGTTTGCGCGCGCTCGGCGCCCGGATCCGTCTTGATGGCAATACCGCCTATATCAGCGGCGCGGATGTACGCCGGAAAAGGCTCGCTTCGGCAGAGCTTCCCTGTAACGAATGCGGCAGCACCCTGCGCTTTATGATCCCGCTGTGTATGCTCAGCGGAGAAGAATATACGCTGACCGGATCGGAATATCTCTTGAACCGTCCTCTGAGTGTTTATGAAGCGATCGCCGAAAAGCAAGGCCTGTTATTTGACAAAGCCTCTGACCGATTAACGGTAAAAGGTAGGCTGAAAAGCGGTATCTATGAGGTTGCGGGCAATATCAGCTCCCAGTTCATCTCGGGACTGCTGTTCGCACTGCCGATGCTCGACGGCGACAGCGAGATCCGACTCATCCCGCCCGTCGAGAGCAAGCCGTATATCGACATGACCCTCAGCGCCCTGCGCGATTTCGGGATCACCGTTACCGAAAAAGGCGCATCCTATCTGATTCAAGGCGGTCAGCAGTATCGCCCGACGGATCTCACCGTCGAGGGCGACTATTCCAATTCCGCCTTCTTTGAAGCGCTCAATGAGCTTAATGCAGATGTCACCGTCAAAGGACTGAGAGAGGATTCTCTCCAGGGTGACAGGATCTATAAAATTCTTTATAAGAAAATTAATTCAGGCGATTCACCCATCGATATCGCCGATTGTCCCGATCTCGGGCCGATATTATTCGCGGTCGCGGCAGCAAAAGGCAAGACCGTTTTCACCGGTACCCGCCGCCTGCGGATCAAAGAAAGCGACCGCGCTGAGGCGATGCGGGTAGAGCTTCAAAAGCTCGGCGTTGATGTCGAGGTAGGGGAGAATACCGTCACCGTCTACGGCGGTACCCTCCGTGCGCCGAAGGAGGCGCTCTTTTCCCACGGCGATCATCGCATCGTCATGGCGCTGAGCGTTTTGCTGACCGTCACCGGCGGCGCGATCCTCGGCGCGGAAAGCGTCAGCAAGAGCTTTCCCGACTTTTTTGACAGATTGAAAGATTTAGGAGTAAATGTTAGTTATGGAATGGATCAGTGATTCACGCATCTTGATCGTCGGACTGGGTCTGATCGGCGGAAGCTACGCCCGCGCCCTAAAGCGGCTGGGCTATCATGTGACCGCGATCGACACCCGAAAAGAGGCGATCGATTACGCCCTTGAAAATCATATCATCAACGACGGCTTTACCGAGGTCGACGAAGCGATCGTCTCCTCTGCCGACGCGGTGATCTTCGGCTTATATCCGAAGGTGCTGCTCGATTGGATCGACCGCTACCAGTCTTATCTCAAGCCCGGCACGATGCTGACGGACGTCACCGGCGTCAAGGGCTGTGTTGTCTACGACGTACAGGCGGCGCTTAGGGACGACGTCGAGTTCATCGGTTCCCATCCGATGGCAGGCCGCGAGGTCTACGGCGTCGAAAATTCCGACGACAGCATTTTCCGCGGCGCGAACTTCATCATCACGCCTACCGAAAAGAATACCGCCAAAGCCATCCGCTGGATCGGCTCTCTGGGCAGGATCCTCGGCTTTTCCCGCATTTCCGTACTGTCGCCCGAGGAGCATGACGAGATGATCGGTTACTTGTCACAGCTGACCCACTGTATCGCTGTCGCGCTGATGACCTGCTCCGATAACGAGCATCTGGTCGACTACACCGGCGACAGCTTCCGTGACCTGACCCGTATCGCCAACATCAACGACCTGATGTGGAGCGAGCTGTTCATGCTCAACCGTGAATCGCTCCTGAAATACATGGATATTTTTCTCGATGAATTCGCCGCTTTGCGCGATATGATCCGCGACGGACGCGTGGATGAGCTGCGCGAAAAAATGCGGCTGAGCACCAAGCGCAGAGCCTATTTCAATAAGAAATAACGATTCGGATGTCTGTATCTGAATAAGGAAGGTATATTTATGAATATGAATCTGGAATTCTCCCGCAAGCTGACGATCCCGATGGAGGTCAAAAAGATCTATCCGCTCGATGACGACCTCGTCGAATTGGTCGAACAGCGTGACCGGGAGCTGAAAAACATCTTTGCGGGCAAGGATGACCGTATCGTTTTGATCATCGGGCCCTGCTCCGCTGATAAAGAGGACAGCGTGCTGGATTATATCAGCCGCCTGCGCAAGGTTCAGGATAAGGTCGCGGACAAGATCTTCATCGTCCCGCGCATCTATACCAACAAGCCCCGCACCACCGGCTCCGGCTATAAGGGAATGCTCCATCAGCCCGACCCAAATAAAAAGCCCGATATGTTCAAGGGCATCGTCGCGATCCGCTCGATGCATATCCGCGCCCTGCGCGAGACAGGCTTTTCCTGCGCGGACGAGATGCTCTATCCCGAAAACCACCGTTATCTGGATGATATCCTCGCCTATGTTGCGATCGGTGCCAGATCGGTCGAGAACCAGCAGCATCGCCTTGTCGCCTCGGGCGTCGATGTCCCTGTCGGTATGAAAAACCCGACCGGCGGCGATCTGAGCGTTATGATGAACTCGATTACCGCGGCGCAGAAGGGTCATACCTTCCTGTATCGCGGATGGGAGGTTCATTCCGAGGGCAATCCCTATGCCCACGCGATCCTGCGCGGCTATATGAACAAACACGGCGAAAGCCTGCCGAATTACCACTACGAGGACATCGTGCATCTGGTGCGACTGTACGCGTCGGGACGCTTCAAAAATCCTGCCTGCATCATCGATACCAACCACAGCAATTCCGGCAAAAATCCCTTTGAACAGCCGCGCATCATCAAAGAGGTCATGGATGCCCGCCGCTATGACAGCGAGATCCAGCGCCTTGTCAAGGGCTTCATGGTCGAAAGCTATATCGAGGACGGCTGTCAGAGTATCGACGGCGGTGTCTACGGCAAGTCGATCACCGATCCGTGCCTTGGCTGGGAAAAGACCGAGCGCCTGATCCTTGATCTGGCGGATATGGTCTGATCAATACAAAAGAATCAAATTTTCGGGAAGTTGCATAGTTTTATGCAACTTCTTTCTTTTTCTCGGCAATAGCGGAGGTGATCATATGATTACAATCCAATCGGGAAAATTGATCATTCCCGAAGAAGACCGGTTTGTCGGATTCGCAGGCGACAATCTCGGCACAACAAAACGTTTTGTGTTTCCCGACCGCGGGTCGGACAGCGGCAGCTATACGCTGTGTCTGAGGTTTGACGATGATTCTGTCAGGGTGATCCCTCTGACAAAATCCCTCAGCGACGGCGATCTTGTGCTGACCTGGAATATCCAAAAATCCCACCTGCTCAAGGCGGGCATCGTAATGGCGCAGCTGAAATCCGTCGACAGCGACGACGTGATCATGCATACGAGCTGCGACTATTTTATCATCTCGACCAGCGCCGAGCTGAACGACGACGGTATCACCGAGTATGTGGAACGCGAAGAGCTGGAGGAACGAATGACGGCGTTCCTCGAAAAAATCACCAACTGCGTTCCGTATATCGGTGAGGATAACTATTGGTATGAGTACGATGCCGCGTCGGACAGCTATGTCCGCAGCGTCTATGCCGTCGGCAATATCACCGTTGACAGCGCTGTGACGGATGGCGGAAAGAACCCTGTCGAGGGCGGCGCGATCAAGCGTTATGTCGACAGCGCGCTGGATG